>JAUZEY010000532.1 GCA_030838785.1 Actinomycetota bacterium
CTTCCCCGGCTGCTTCCCCCGCCTGCTGGCCGTTCGCCCCTGGGAGGTAGCCATGACCGATCGCTTTGCCGTTGTCTGGCACCGGATCCGGTCGGGGGAGGACCCGCTGGCCTTCGGCGCCGTCGTGGTGGTGCTCGCTCTCTGCGCCGGGGGGCTGTGGTTCTGGGCCGGTGCCCACCACGGCGGTGTGCCCGCGGCGGCCGCCTCTCCGGCACCGGCCGGCGAGACCACCGACCGGCCCGAGGCGGGCACCGGTCGTCCCGGGGGTGGTGCGGGTCGTTCGGGCGATGGTGCCGGTCGCCCCGGCGGCCCGGCCGCCCGCTCCGGCGACGGGGGAGGGATCCCTCCGCCGATTGCCTTCGGCGCCGGCGCGACGGGCACCGGTACGGGCGCGGTTTCGACCCCGACCGGGCCGGCGCTCGCCGTGCATGTCGCCGGGGCCGTCGCCCACCCCGGGCTCTACCACCTGGAGGCCGGATCCCGGGTGGCGGACGCCGTGGCGCGGGCCGGTGGCGGCCTCGCCCGGGCCGACCTCGATCGGCTGAACCTGGCCGCCCGGCTGGTGGACGGGCAGAAGGTGTACGTAGCCCGTCGTGGCGAACCAGGCCCGCCCGCGGCGGGGATCGCCATCGGTGACGGCAGCGCCGGTGAAGGGAGCGGCCCGGAGCCGACCGAGCCCGTCGACCTCAACGCCGCCGGCCTCGCCGCCCTCGATTCGCTGCCGGGCATCGGGCCCGCGACCGCCCGGGCCATCCTCGAGGAGCGGGCCCGGCGGGGCGGCTTCCGGTCGACCCGCGACCTCCTCCGGGTTGCCGGCATCGGCGAGGGCCGCTTCGCCCGCCTGAAAGACCGCGTGCGCGTGTGACCCCGACGCCGCCGCCGGGAGGGCCGCTCCGGAGCGAACTCGGAGCGATCCTGGGCACCGTGGCCGTCCTGCTCGGCGCCCGGGCCGGCGAGCATCTGACCGGGCCCGCGGCCGCCGTCCCGGCCGGCGCCGTGATCTTCGGGCTTCCCCTGGCCTACCTGCTGCATGTCCGAGGGCGGAGATCGGTCCGGCGGGTGGCTGGCCTCGTGTGCCTGGCGGCGCTCGGCGCGGTGTCGATGGCGCGGGCCGTCGCCGGGCTGGACGGCGTTCCGGCCCGAATGGCCCGGGCGGGCGACGAAGGGGTCGTGACCGTCCGGCTGGCCGCCGACCCGCAGGGCCGGTGGACCGGCGCGTTGGTGCCGGCCCGGTTGGAGGCGGTCGACCGCGGCGCCGCTCGGGGAATCGTGCTCGTGGTCGCCAGAGGAGCGGCGGCGGAGCGGGTGCGGCTGCTGGAGGCCGGAGAGTCGGCGGTGCTGGTGGGACGGTTTCGGGAACTGAGGGCGGGGGAGCGACGCTGGCGGTGGCGCCATGCCGGCGCGGTCTTCGAAGCCGACGATCTCGTCGGTGCCGGGCCGGCGTCGCCGGCGCTGCTCCGGGTCGCCAACGGGCTCCGCCACCGGGTGCTGGTCGGAGGCGACGGGCTCGGCGAAACCGACCGGGCCCTGGTGGCCGGCTTCCTCGTGGGCGACGACCGCGACCTTCCGCCCGGCGTGGCGGCCGACTTCCGGGCCGCGGGGTTGTCGCACCTCCTGGTCGTCTCCGGGGCCAACGTCACCCTGGCCCTCGCCCTCGTGGCTCCGGTGCTGCGGCGCGTCGGGTTGGTCGGGCGGCTGGCCGGTGGCCTGGCCGTGCTCCTCGTGTTCTGCGCCATGACCCGGTTCGAACCGTCGGTGCTGCGGGCGGGCGTGATGTCGGGCCTGGCGGTGCTGGCCGCGTTCCTCGGCCGGCCGGTGCACGGCCTCCGGCTCCTGGCGCTGGCGGTGACGGGCCTGGTGCTGGCCGACCCGTTCCTGCTCCACTCATTGGGGTTCGGCCTGTCGTGCGGGGCCAGCGCCGGGATCCTGGTGCTGGCCGGGCCGCTGGCCCGCCGCCTCCCGGGGCCGCGCCCGGTACGGGACTCGCTGGCGGTGACCGCCGCAGCGCAGGTCGGCGTGGCGCCGATCGCCCTCCCGGCCTTCGGTCATCTGCCCCTGGCCGCCTTGCCGGCCAACCTGGCCGCCGCTCCGGCGGCCGCCGCGCTCAGTCTCTGGGGGCTCGGTTCGGGCCTCGTCGGCGGGATGGTCGGGGCGGGTGCCGGCGCCGCCGGCGGTGGCCCGGCGGCCGTCCTCCAGGGCCCGACGGCGGCCCTGGCCGGCTGGATCCGCCTGGTCGCCCACGTCGCCGCCCGGTGCCCCGTGATGATCGGGCCCCGACCTGCCGCGCTCGGGGCGGTCGCCGGGCTGGCGTGGTGGCGGCTCGGCGGACGGGGCCCCGGCGAGTCAGGTCTCGACGCGGACCGGGTCCTCCCGCCGGAGGGGCGTGGGCCTCGGTGTGAGGTCGATCTCGAGGCCGATGGCGTGGTCGAGGGCGAAGAGACCCGGGCCGGCGATCAGCAGGGCGGCGGCGATCGCGGCGTAGAGGAGGTCGAGCTCGAAGCCGCCGCCCTTGCCGGGCGGGCCGAGCGGGCCGACGTCCCACTTCACCTTGGCCACGATCAGGAGCATCTGCAGCGTGACGAAGCCACCCCAGACCCGCGTCAGTAACCCGATGGTGAGGCAGATGCCGCCGAGCAGCTCGATGGCGATCGTGGCCCGGGCCAGGACCTCCGGGAGCGGGAAGCCGAGGCGGTGCACGGTGTCGACGAACCTCCCCACCCCGGCGTCGAGCTTGCGGTACCCGTGGTAGGCGAGCATCGGGCCCACGACCAACCGCAGGAGGAGCAGCGCCGCCCCGGACGGCAGGGCGCCGCCGGCGAACGGCAGCCGCAGCGGTCGACCCTCCATCCCGGCCCTCCCTTCTCCCACCGATACCCTGCCCGGCCGTGCCGCCCGGCAATCCGACCCTGCGCCTCGGCTCCCGCCGCTACGACCTCAGCCGCCGCTGCCTGGTCATGGGAATCCTGAACCGCACGCCGGACTCGTTCTACGACCAGGGTGCCACGTTCGCCCTCGACCGTACCCTCCGGCGGGCCGAGGCCCTGGTGGCGGAGGGTGTCGACATCCTCGACGTCGGCGGCGTCAAGGCCGGCCCGGGGCCGGCGGTGAGCGAGGACGAGGAACTCGAGCGGGTCGTCCCGGCCGTCGAGGCGCTCGTGGCCCGGTTCGACGTGCCGGTCTCGGCCGACACCTGGAACGCCCGGGTCCTGGCCGCCGCCTGCGCCGCCGGTGCCGTGGTGGGCAACGACATCAGCGGGTTCGGCGATCCCGACTACCTGCCGGTCGCCGCCCGGGCCGGGGCGTCGGTGGTCGCCACCCACATCCGGCTCGCCCCCCGGGTGCGCGACCCGGAGCCACGCTACGCCGACCTCGTCGCCGACGTCGCCGCCTTTCTCGTCGACCGGGCCGAGCGGGCCCGGGCGGCGGGGCTGGCCGCGGACCAGATCGTCCTCGACGCCGGCCTCGACCTCGGCAAGACCGCGGCCCAGAGCGCGGTGCTGCTCCGGGAGAGCGACCGGTTGGCGGCCCTCGGCTACCCGCTCCTGCTATCGGCGTCGAACAAGACGTTCCTCGGGGTGCTCCTCGATCTGCCCATCGACGCCCGCCGGGCGCCGTCGCTCACCGCCGTGGCCTACGGCGTCAGCCACGGATGCCGGATCCTGCGCGTCCACGACGTCGCCGGTACCGTCCGGGTCGTGCGCCTCGTCGAGCGACTCCTCGAAGCCGAAGCCGTCCCGTGAGCGCCCCCGGAGCTCGGGGTGTCCCCGACAGCACCGCGCCCGTCCACCTCGTCGTCGGCGACGACCCCCGCTTCCGGGCCGACGCCACGAAGGTGCTCGTCGCCGATCTGCTCGGCGACGACGACCCGAGCCTGGCCCTCGAGGAGTTCACCCTCGCGGCCCGAACCGATGGGGAGGGCGACGCCGCCCCTTCCGGTGACGGCCCGCCGCTCGTCGACCGGGCGCTCAGCTCGGCCTCGACGCCGCCGTTCGGCACGGAGCGGCGGGTGATCGTGATCCGGGACGTCGGGGCCATGAGCGCCGCCGACGCCGACGCCGTGGCCCGCTACCTGGCCGATCCCTGTCCCACCACGGCGCTGGTCCTCGTCGGGGGCGGAGGCCGGATCCCGGTGGCGCTGACCAAGGCCGTGAAGGCGGCCGGCGGCTCGGAGGTCAAGACCGCGCCGGGCAAGACCGGCGACGCCCTGACGGCGGCGCTGGACGGAGCGGGGGTGAAGTTCACCGGCGCCGCCGCCCACCGGGTGGCGGGCTGGTTCGGCGACGACGCCGGCCGCATCCCGGCCCTGCTCGAGGTGCTGCGGTCGGCCTACGGCGAGGGCGCCCGCATCGACGTCGACGATCTCGAGCCGTATCTCGGCGAGGCCGGCGGCGTCGCTCCCTACCTCCTGACCGGCGCCATCGACAAAGGCGACGCCGCCGGTGCGCTCGAGATCCTCCACCGGCTACGGGGATCCGGCTTCCACCCCCTCCAGGTGATGGCCGTCCTTCACAGGCACTACCAGCGGATGCTCCGCCTCGACGACCCGCAGGTCGGCAGCGAGCAGGACGCCGTCGCCGCCCTGGGCGGCAAGGTGAAGCCCTACCCGGCCGGGCTCGCCCTCCGCCAGGCCCGCCTCCTCGGCGCCGCCGGGCTGCGCACCGCCTACGGCCACCTGGCCAAGGCCGACGTCGACCTGCGGGGAGCCACCGCCCTCCCGGAGGACGCCGTGCTCGAGGTTCTCGTCGCCCGCCTCGCCGGCCTGTCCCGCCGGGCCGGCGCCGGCGGCTCGAGCCCCCGGGGCCGTCCCCGTCCCTCGGGCCCCAGCCGGGGCCGCTAGGGCACACCGCTTCCGTCCGTCCGTCCGCTCCGGAGGAACACCGAATGGCTGAATCGCCGTACCTGCTCGACAATCGCAAGGCCGAGGCCGGCGACCGCTTCGAAGCCCTGGCCGCCGTCTACGACCCGATGACCGTGGCCCACTTCGACCGTCTCGGCGTCGGGCCGGGGTGGCGGTGCCTGGAGGTCGGCGCCGGCGGCGGTTCGATCGTCCGCCACCTGGCCGAACGGGTGGGGCCGACCGGTCGGGTCCTGGCCACCGACATCGAACCGAGGTTCCTCGATCCCCTCGCCGGGCTCGGCAACGTCGACGTGGCCCGCCACGACGTCGTGGTCGACCCGCTCCCCGAAGCCGCCTTCGATCTCGTCCACGCCCGGCTGGTGCTCGTCCACGTGCCCGAGCGGCTCACCGCCATCCACCGTCTGGTGCAGGCGTTGCGCCCGGGCGGCTGGCTCCTCATCGAAGACGGGGACGGGATCATGACCGGGCAGTCCTGTCTCGATCCCCGAACGGACGAGGAGCACCTCGCCAACCGCATCCGGTCCGGGCTCATCGACCTCATGGCGGAGCGCGGCGTCGACTTCGGCTTCGCCCGCAGCCTGTTCCGGATCCTGGAGGGCGAAAGCCTGGTCGACGTCGCCGGCGACGGCTACGTCGCCTTTTCCGACGCGGTGCGGGTCCTGGAGCGGGCCAACATCCTCCAGCTCCGGGAGACCTACGTGGCGGCGGGCTTCGCCACCGATCCCGAGATCGACCGGTTCCTGGCCTGGCTCGACCAGCCCCGCCCCTCCCTGGCCGCCCCGGTCGTGCTGTCGGCCTGGGGCCGCCGCCCGAGCAGCTAAGCCGAGGTGGAGGCGGACGCCTTGGCGACCCGCCGCATCAGCTTCGACTTGCGGTTGGCCGCCTGGTTCTTGTGGATGATCCCCTTGGCGGCGGCCATGTCGAGCGCCTTGACCGCCCGCTGCACGTGGGTGGCCGTGTCCTCGGCCCCCTCGGCGGCGAACTTGTCGGCGTTCTTGATGCGCGTCTTCAACTCCGACCGCACGGCCTTGTTGCGCTCGTGGCGACGGGCGTTCTGCAGGTTGCGCTTCTTTTGGCTCTTGATGTTGGCCATGCGTGTTGACGCTCCGAAAGTCTGATGGCGAAGCTCTGAAGGCGAAAGCCAGCACGTTAGCGTACAGGCGATGACACGCCCGGACGCCATCCGCAACATCAGCGTGATCGCCCACATCGACCATGGGAAGTCGACCCTGGCCGACCGCATCCTGGAGTACACCGGCGCCGTCGACGCCCGGGACATGCGGGCCCAGTACCTCGACTCGATGGACATCGAGCG
>JAUZEY010000538.1 GCA_030838785.1 Actinomycetota bacterium
GGCTCCGCCGGCGCCCGCAGGTCGCGCTCGCAGTAGGGCGAGTGCTCCAGGAACTGCCCGGCGGGCGACAGATAGCGCCGGGGCGGGCGGACGTGACCCCGGGCCTCGAGCACCAGCAGCCGCAGCGGCCCGGTGGGCACCCAGCGGTGGGTCGTCGACGTGGGGATCACCACGTAGTCGCCCGGTCCCACGTCGAGGGCGCCGTAGACAGACTCCAGGGTGGCGGAGCCCGACTCGACGTAGACGAGCTCGTCGCCGGTGGCGTTGCGGTACAGCTCGCTGACCCCGCCCGGCCCCGCCGCCGGGGCGGCGATCAGGAGGCGGACGTCGTCGTTGGCCAGCAGGAGCCGGCGGCCGGCGACGGCGTCGCCGCCCGCCGGGAGGGCGTGGGTCCGGAGGTGGCGGGGCAGGAGCGGCCGGTTGGCCCCAACCTCGACCGCGGTCGGGTTCTCGTCGACGGCCTCGGCCTTGACGATCGCCGTCGGTGGCCGGCGGTGGTAGAGCAGCGCCGAGTCGGCCGAGAACCCTTCCACACCCATGAGCTCCTCGCTGTGGAGCCCGCCGTCGGGCCGCTCGAAGCGGATGTGGCGCTTCCGGGGAATCTCGCCGACCCGGCGGTAATACGGCATGGAGAAACTCTACGTTCAGCTTCTCCCCGCCGCTCCCACCGCGGCCCCGAATGACCTGCCCGTAAACCCTCCGGTAACCCTCCGCGACCCGGTTTGGCAGGTTCTGGAAGGGGGTAGGACCGAAATCGGTCAAGTCACGACAGAAGCAACATTGATAACATAAACAACACCTGCAGTAGCGTCACCTCTTTCTTACAGTGTTCCGGGGAGGGCCACCAGTGAAGAGATCGCTCCACGTCGTCGTACTCGCCGTCCTGGCGTTGCTGCTCATCGGGCCGATACCGAATTCCCTGGCCGGTCCGCCCGGCCCCCGCCTCAAGAGCGGCCGGGGTGCCATGCCCGTCCAGCCGCTGGCCGTCACCGCCGGTGACGCCGCCGGCTACGGCACCGGCACCATCCTCCATGCGGACGCTGTCCGGCAGGGGACCCACAGCCTCGTCGACCTCGACGTGGCCTTCTCCGGAGCGGCCTTCTCGTCCGGGCCGGTCCCCGGCGTCAGCAACGAGGTCAACCGCGTCGTCTCCGCCCAACTCGACGCCAACGCCGGCCGCGGCCGGGGCACCGCTCTCGAGCTCGGGCTCGGGTCCGACCCCATCCCGCTCATCGGCCAGCTGTCCCAGGCCTCGGCGCCCCCGTCGACCCGGCTGATCGAGCGGGTGATCGGCCCGCTCGGCGTCCCCGGCATCCTCACCGCTGACCTCCTCCGGAGCCAGGCCCAGGCCCGGGCCCGCCAGAACGCCTGCGTGCTGGGCGGCGACCAGGCCTACGGCCTCGGGTCCGTCCTCAACCTCAACGTGCTGAACGGGCTGCTGGCCACCGTGGCCAGCCCGCCGAAGCGGGAGGTCTCCCAGTCGGCGTCGACCACCCGGATCGTCCCCGGCAGCACGCCGGACCGGCTCGGCCTCCGCAGCGAGACCCGCCAGACGATCGCCCCGGTCACCTTCTTCAAGGGCACCCCGGGGCAGTTCACCATCGAGGTGCTCGGGGAATGGGCCCTGCGGGCCACCGCCGACGGCGCCAAGGGCTCGGTCAGCTACGGCCCGCTGTCGGCGTCGCCCGAGACGCCCGTCCTGCGGGTGCTCGGTGACCACGGCCAGGTCCTCGGCCAACTCACCACCCAACAGCTGCTCGGCCCCAAGGGCCTCGAAATCGTCATCCCCGGCGTGGCCGAGATCGTCCTCGGCGAGGACCCCCGGGCCATCGGCGGGGACGCCTCGTCGAACCCGGTCATCGAGGCCACCAAGGCGGCGGCCGCCGTCGACGTGGTGCGGGTCAAGCTCCTCGGCGGCGCCCTGGCCGACGTCCGGGTGGGGCACATGGAAGCGGCCGTGTCCGTGCCCGCCGGCGGCGTGCAGTGCCCCGGCGTCCAGGTCGTCCACACGGTCGACACCCCGACCGTCACCCCCGGTCAGGACTTCATCTACACGATCACGGTGACCAACCCCAACGACTGCGACCTCTCCCACCTGAAGCTGGTCGAGACGCCGACGGGGACCCCGTCGGGGGTGAGGTTCGAGCTGGTCTCGGCGACGCCGCCGGGCGGCTCCCTCTCCGGCGGGACCGGCACCTATCCCGACATCGGACCGCTCGCCGCCGGCGATTCGAAGACCGTGAAGATCAAGGTCAAGATCCCGGCCGACTCCACTCCGGGCAAGCTGACCGCCCTGGCCGTGGCCACCGGGGTCTGCCCGGCGACGCCGCTGCCGACCACCGACCTGCACCCGACGCTGCCCGGCACGGGCGGGCCGTCGCCCGATGACATCCCGGTACGGGGCGACGCCTCGGTCGACGGGCCCACCATCGGCGTGTGCGTGGTGCCGGACCTGAAGGGCCTCACGCCGGCCCTGGCCAAGAAGGCGCTCGAGGCGGCCGGCTGCACCCTCGGCGACGTGACCGACGGCGGACCGGGCAACCCGGCCGACCTCGGCAAGGTCACCGACCAGGGGCCGAAGGCCGACACGACCGTCCCGCTCGGGACGCCGGTCGACATCACCGTCGGCGGCCCGCTGTGCACCGTCCCGGCGCTGGCCGGCCTCACCGCCGACCAGGCCAAGACCAAGCTGGAGGACGCCGGCTGCAAGCTCGGCACGGTGACCACCGGCCCCACCGGCAACCCCGAGGACGCGGGCAAGATCTCGACGCAGACGCCGCCCGCCGGGGACAAGGTCCCGCGGGGCACCGTGGTCGACGTGGTCGTCTTCCCGCCGGCCTGCGTGGTACCGGACCTCGCCCACCTGACCGAGGCCGAGGCCAAGGCCCAGCTGGAAAAGGCGGGCTGCCGCCTCGGGACCGTGACCCCCGGCCCCGACAACCCTGACCTGGCGGGCAAGGTCATCGACCAGAGCGTGCCCAAGGACAAGACCGTCCAGCAGGGCACGGAGGTCAGCGTGACGGTGGCCGGTCCGGTCTGCATCGTGCCCGGCGTGACCGGCACGACCGAGGGCGACGCCCGGAGCAAGGTCGAGACCGCCGGCTGCGTCCTCACCACCGAGCAGCGGGCCACCACCAACCCTGACGAGGTCGGGAAGGTGATGGCCCAGAGCCCGGAGGCGACCACGGTGCTGGCCAAGGGCTCGCCGGTCAAGGTGACCCTCGGCGTGCAGGTCGCCGGCGCGTCGCTGACCCGGGCCCCGGACCTCCCCGCGACGGGACCGGACACCGGGACGGGGACGGGGGCGGGGACGCTGGTCCGTACCGGCGGCATCGCCCTCGGCGGCCTCGCCCTGTGGCTGCTGATCAGCGGCCTCATGGCCCAACTGGCCGGCTCCGAGCGCCTGTGGCGCCTGGCCCGGCGGCTGAGGGGCTAGCGGCTCGGCGTCTCAGCACAAGGAAGAAGCCCACTTCGGCCTGGTCCCGCTCCCAGCGGGGCCAGGCCGAAGCACTCTCAGCTCACGGGTGGTCGCCGGCCACGACCATCGGCTCGAAGGTGAAGTAGTTCCGGGACCTCGGGTCGGCGGTCACCTTCACCCAGTCGACGTTGGGGCTGCCGAAGGTCTCCAGCCGGGTGAAGTTCGGGATCAGGTGGGCCTGGTCGAGGAGCGGCTTGTCGAGCTTGAAGAAGTGCCTGTCGCCGTGGACGAGGACAACCTGGCCCGGGAACGCCTTCGTCTCCTCCACCAGGGCGTTGACCAGGTCGGTGTAGCCGTTCACGGCGGGGTCGGCCCGCTCGTCGACCGCCGTCTCGGGCAGGTCGAAGCCGGGGTCGGCCTGCATGATGACCATGACGCCCTTGGCATTGGTGTCCTTGGCCGCGGCGAAGGCCTGGCGCAGCCAGTCGATGTCTGCCGTGATGCGGGCGGCGTACTCGGCGTTGTCGGCCTCGCAGTCGGCCTGCTTGCGGACGCTGTTGGCCGTGCACTCCGCACCGGCGGGATCGTTGACCTTGTCGTTGTTGCTGCCGGGAACGTTCAGACCGACGAAGACGGCGTCCCCCATGGCCCATCGGGTGTTCTCCGAGTAGGCCTCCCCGGCCTTCCCCTGGTGCACCAGCGGCATCGTGTGCACGCCGAAGCTGTCCTGGCCGGCGAACATGACCCGGCGGACGTGGTCGAGCCGCTCGAGGTTGCCGTACCCGCCGTCGTTGACGCGGTGGCAGTCGGTCCACTCGTTGTCGCCCGGCACGTACACCGTCGGCGCCTGGAACTGGTTGAACCGGTCGATCGCCATCGTGTACCGGTCGTCGGTGCAGAGGCTGCTGCCGTCCTTGATATCGCCGTCGAAGGCCGTGAAGGCCAGGCGGTCGTTGTTCATGTCGGCGACGAGCGCCGGGATCTTGGGGCCGTCGCCGGCCTTGGCGTAGGGCATGTCGCCCCACAGCCCGAAGGCGAAGTGGCGGACGGGGAATCCGGAGTCGGGGCCCCGTCCGGGGCCCGGGCCGGCGAACCTGGCCAGGGCCACGCCGGTCGAGGCGATCGCAGCGGTCAGGGCCAGCCCGATGGCGAAGGCCGGGCGTCGATGGCGGCGCGTCCGCCGTGTCGTGTTCATAGGGAGCCCATTTTCCCGTCATCGACCCCCGTTTCCCACGCGGGGAAGCGGTAGCGGAGGAACAGGAACCCGTCCTCCTCGCAGAGGGAGCGGAGGGCGAGCTCGGGCGGGGAGACGAGGGCGGTGCCGGTGAGGATCCGTTTGGCGGCGCCGGAAACGAGGCGGGGGGCGAGGGTGAGGCAGAGCTCGTCGAGGACGCCGGCCGCGGCCAGGGCGCCGTTGAGGCTCGGGCCGCCCTCGGCCAGGACGTGGCCGAACCCCCGCTCCCCCAGCTGTTGCACGGCCCGGGCGAGATCGACCTCGCTCTCGCCGGCCACGACCACGTCGGCCACCTTCGACGCCCGCATGGCATCGGCGGCCGGTGCCCGCCGGTGGGTGACGACGAGCGGCCGGTGGGTGGCGGCGGTGAAGAACGGCGTGTCCCAGTCGAGCCGGAGCGACCCGGACACGACGGCGATCGGCAGGGCCGCCGGTCCGTAGGTCTCGGCCCGAACGGTGCCGGCGGCGACGAGCACGACGTCGGCCAGCGACCGCAGCGCGGCGAACACCCGGTGGTCGGCGGGCCCGCCGAGACCGCCCGACAGCCCGTCCACCGCCGTCGACCCGTCGACCGACGAGATCATGTTGAGCCGGACGGCCGGCCGCCCGGCCACGATGGGAAGGTCCCGGTAGACGTCGAGGGCTTCGACGGAGTCGACCGGTTCGGGGAAGAGTTGGCGCACGGCCCGATTCTTGACCGTGCGCCGGCGCCCCGCCCGATCAGCCTTCGGGAGAGGCCGCGCCGTGGGCCCGGACCGACAGGTCGTTCCACTGCTCCCAGGTGGCGATCCGGTTGGCGTACTCGCCCTTGATCATCTCCAGGGGCCCGTCGCCGAAGAAGATGCGCAACGGGGGCTCGGCGGCGTCGACGATCTCCAGGATGGCGGCCCCGGTGGCCTCGGGGTTGCCCCGGGTGCGGTTGGCCCACGCCTGCGCCCGGGCGGCCCGGACGTCGTCGTAGGCGGGAATCTCGGCGGCGTGAATCGACGACGGGCCGGCCCAGTCGGTCGTGTAGCCGGTCGGCTCGACCAGCGTGACCTTGATACCGAAGGCGGCCACCTCGGCGGCCAGCGACTGGCTGAAGCCCTCGAGGGCCCACTTCGAGGCGTGGTAGAGGCCGAGCGTGGGAAAGGCGTTCACACCGCCGATGGACGAGACCTGGATGATGTGCCCCGACCCCTGGGCCCGCAGGAGCGGCAGCGCCGCCTTCGTCACCCACAGGGCGCCGAACAGGTTGGTCTCCAACTGGGCCCGGGCCTGCTCTTCGGTGACCTCCTCGACGGTGCCGAACAGGCCGTAGCCGGCGTTGTTGACGACGACGTCGAGCCGGCCGAAGTGGTGGTGGGCCCGGGCGACGGCGGCGTCGACCGCCGCCTTGTCGGTCACGTCGAGGGCGATCGGCAGGACGGCGTCGCCGTAGGCGTCGACGAGGTCCTTGACCGTGTCGGTGTTGCGGGCGGTGGCGGCCACCCGGTCGCCCCGGGCCAGCGCCGCCTCGGCCCAGATGTGCCCGAAGCCCTTCGACGAGCCGGTGATGAACCAGACCTTGGATCCGTTCGTCATGGGAAGTCCTCTCGCTCGGGGGTCGCGCTCCTCTCTGGGCCAACGCCGGTCCGGGCGACCTATTCCTGACTCCCCGAACCCGTTCGAATGCCCCGAATCTCCGTCTCATTTACCTCAAAAGGCACATTGATCACTTCAGCAACAACCGTTACAGGATAGGGGGATTGGGTCCACGCCGTTCACCGGCGCTTCCCTTACGATCCGCCTCGGCGCGGGGTTGGAGCATCGTTGGAGGCGGTGACGTCAATGGTGGCCGTGGAACAACCCCGGGCCGACTGTGGTCATATGGCCGTGCTCACACAGCAGTGCGGCAAGTGCCTCCGGTGGTGCTGCCCGGAGTGCTACGCCCCCTGGACGGCGTTGGCCTGTGGCGGCTGCCGGGCCGAGGCCCGGGCGGCGGCGGCCAACCCGTATTCCAACGAGGCGGCGGCGCTCCAGGTTCGCGTCTTCACCGAGCCGGAGCCCTTGGTCGAGGGACCCACCTGTCGGGAACGTTCGAGGGTCCGGAGCGCTGCAGGTCCCCACTTGCACCGGGAGCGGGTCGACGTCCGCACCCTGGCGGCCCGGGTCGCCGATCTCGAACGCCGCCTTCAGGAGCTCCGCCCGGGCGGCTGAAGTACTTCGTGGCGGTCTCGTTGGGCCGTTATGGAGATTGTGTGGCGATCGGGACGGCCGGCAGGGGCGACGCAACGTGTCGCCGTACCTTCCAACCATGGTGACTTCAACGTGTTCGGAACTGGAGGCGGCGATGAATTCCGTCGGCCGTCAACGTCCTATCGGTGTGCTGCGACGAGAAGGCGACGC
>JAUZEY010000541.1 GCA_030838785.1 Actinomycetota bacterium
TCGTCCCCCGCGACATCATCCTTTTCTCGTCCTGTGGACAGGAGAAATCTGTGTTTACTCAGAGTGTTCCCTTTGGCATGCACGGGCTCGGGCAGATGGGCGGTTGGCCCCAGTACGCGGTGCCCCAGCAGCTCCTCCAGGGCTACCAGCAGGACCCATACTCGATCCTCGCCCGGATGGCGATGCAGACGAACCAGACGATGAACCCCTGGGCGAACCAGAATCCGTGGGCGAACCAGATGCCCAATCAGGCGGCGAACCCCTGGGTGATCCAGGCATTGCTCGGCGAGCTGGTCGGCGCCATCGCCCGCCAGGGTCAGGGCGGCTTCGGTCAGGGCGCCCTCGGGGCCACGCCGTTGCAACAGATGATCGGTGGCCCGTTTGCGGCCCAGGGCAGCTACGGCAACGGCATCGGCCAGATGGGCCTCGGCCAGCCGGGCTTCGGCCAGCCGGGTCTCGGCCAGCCGGGCCTCGGCCAGATGGGCCTCGGCCAGCCGGGCCTCGGCCAGTTGGGCGGCTTCGGCCAACAGGGCTTCGGCCAGGGCGGGTTTGGCCAGGGCGGGTTTGGCCAGGGCGGTCACGGCCAACAGGGCTTCGGCCAGGGTGGTTACGGCCAGGGCCTGCCAACCATGGCGATGGTCTGATGGACGGTGCGCCCGCCGGGGCGTGGTCGAGCTATCCGACCATGGTGGCGCCTCCCGCGCCGGTGGCTTTCGCCCCCTACAGCCCGACCATGCCCGATCTCGAGGGGCAGACGTTCTCCGACTTCCTCCAGGAGCCGGTGGCCCAGGTGACCCGCAGGCTCTTCGACTATCTCGGAGCCAACGCCTCCGACCACCCGGAGCTGGCCGGGGTCATCCCCCTCGTCCAACAGGCGGCCGAGTGGTACCGGATGGGCGACCTGACCCGGGCCTTCGCCCAGGCCTACGTCGCCTTCCGGGCGATCACCCTGCTCCGGCTGACCAGCCGGCCGGACCTGCCGCCGGTCTGACTTCCCGGACCCGTCCCGGCCGCCCCGACCCCTCGGTGGGGGCGCCCGACCATCGCGCCACGATCGCAAGGAGAAGAACGAGATGACGCCGACCGACGACGCCTCGGCCACCGGACAGCGGGCTGAGGGCAAGGCCGCCTCCTCTTCCGCCCCCTCCAGCCCGTCCAGCCCTTCCAGTTCCTCGGGCTCCTCCAGTTCCTCCGGCTCCCCCAGCGCCCGGTCCCGGAAGGAGACCGCCTCCGAGGGCGGTCAACCGTCGTCGGGGTCGGGCTCGCGATCAGGGGCGCACCACAACCGGGAGAGCGTCAATGCCGAGGGGATGCCCCGGGGGTCCGGGGGTGTCCCCCGGGAGAGAATGATCGTCGGGGCGGCTCCCCAGCCGTGGACGGTCGGCGCCGCGCCCGTCGATCTCGACTTCATCGCCCAGGCTCTCGAGGCCGACGAGGACATCACGGTCCTCCGCCGGATCGCCCCCCGGCCCCCGGTCCGCGCCTTCCCGGGCCTCGACTCCGGTGGGCCGGCCATCATCGCCGCCGAGATGCCCCTCGGACGGGCCGAGGCGCTGGCCCGCCATCTCCAGTTGGTGGTCGAGATCGACTCACGACTCGAACCGGCCGGCTCACCCGTCGACGCCGCGCTGGCGCTGGCCGTGCCCGTCCGCCTCCCGGGGCACGACCCCGTCGACGTTCCGCCCTTCTTCGGTTCGCCGCTGTCGGTCACGGTGGAGGTGACCGACACCGACGGACAGGCGGTCGAAGGAGCCCTGGTCTGCGCCTCCGGCAGCCGGGGGCCCGCCCTGGCCATCACCGACCCGAAGGGCCGGGCCGAGCTGACCCTGCTCGAGGAGTCGCCCGAATCGGTCCGGAGCATCAGCGTCACCCCGGCCCGCGACCACTGGGCCCGCTGGATCCCCGAACCCCGTCTCGACCTGGCCAAGCCCAATACCGTCGTGGTGGAACGGCTCGACGCCTTCTTTCCCGGCTTCCCCGACCAGGAGCTCGTCGGTTGGGGCCTGAGGGCCATGCGGATCGACCAGCTCCCGCCCGCCATGCAGGGCGAGGGGGCCAGGATCGCCGTCGTCGACTCCGGTGCGGCGGCCGGCATCCATCCCGACGTGCCGAGCCCGGAGGCCGGATTCGACCTCGTGGCCGACAACACCGGGACCTGGAAGGACGACGTCCTGGCCCACGGCACCCACTGCCTCGGGGTGATGACCGCCGCCCGCGATGATGGCGGCATCCGGGGGATCGCGCCCGAGGCCGACGTCATCGTCCTCAAGGTTCTCCCCGGCGGTCGGTGCAGCACCCTCATCGAGGCCATCGACCGCTGCATCGAGGAGCAGGTCGACGTCATCAACCTGAGCCTGTGCACCACCCGGCCGTCGGTCCTCGTGGAGCAGCGGCTCCAGCAGGCGCGCCAGCTCGGCATCGCCTGCATCGCCGCCGCCGGCAACACGTCGGGGCCGGTGGCCTACCCCGCCTCGTCGTCGGCCGTGCTGGCCGTGGCGGCGGTGGGCCGGCTCGGCGAGTTCCCCCCGGCCAGCCGCCACGCCACCCAGCCGGCGCCCGGTGTGCCGATCGGGCGGGACGGGTTCTTCGCCGCCCGCCTGTCGGCGTTCGGCCCCGAGATCGACGTCTGTGGCCCGGGCGTGGCCGTCGTCTCCGCCGTTCCGCCGGACGGGTACGGGGCGTGGGACGGCACGTCGGCGGCCGCGGCCCACGTCAGCGGCCTGGCGACCCTGCTGCTCGCCCACCACCCCGACTTCGCCGGTGCCTTCCGGGCCCGGACGGCGGCCCGGGTCGACCGGCTGTTCCAGATCCTGCGGCGCAGTGCGCGCCCCCTGGCTCTCGGCGACCCCCGCCGGACGGGCGCCGGGCTGCCCGACGCCCTCATGGCCTTCGGCGACGTGATCGCTCCCCCCGGCCCGGGCGTCGTGTGGTCGCCGGCGGCCACCATGGATCTGACCGCCCCGCTCGATCAGCTGGCCATGGTCATGCACCAGGCCGGGATCGTGGACGGGAACGGCGGCAACGGGAACGGGAACGGAAAGGGAAACGGCCACCGCCGGGCCGGGTCGTCGGCCGGGCGGGACTTCGGATCGACCGCCGCCGGGCGCGACCCCGCCGTCGCCCTGGCCCGGTTGCAGGAGACGCTGGAGCGGGCCGGGATCTGGAGGCGCTAGAGAGGACTACAGGTAGAAGCCGGGGAGGGGCGGCTCGGGCTGCTGCTCCGGCGCCGGCCCGGGCCGCGGCTCGGGCCGGGGCGGCGACGCCGGGGTGTACGAGAAGGCCGGGAGCAGCGGTGTGGCCTGCGCGCCCTGGCGGAGCCCCGACAGCCAGGCCGAGACCTGGTGGAGCACGAGGTGGTGCTCGGCCGCCGCCGGCCAACGGCCCGGCGCGGCCGCGGGGTCCTGCACGACGACGACCAGCCCGGCCCAGACGACGCGCATGGGTTCCATACCTCCAAAGAATGCCATCTCTCCCTTCACGAGCGGTTTCTCCGCCGTTTCCAGACCGTTTCCGTCGGGGGAGGCTGGCCGAAGTTCGGAGGGTTTTCCAAGGTTCGTCGGAGGGACGGCGGAGCGTTGGCCCCGATCTTCGGTATGACCACCGTCTCCGAAAGGACCCGACCCCGAAATGAAACCCCGTCGTCTGGCCGTCTACGGCCTCACCGCCGGGCTGCTGGGAGGTGGCGCCGCCGGCTTGGCGCTGACCGGCACCACCCTGGCCAGCACCCGGATCGCCGACGTCAGCACTACCACCGACAGCTCCACCGACGCCGGCACGGTGACCGACCCGGCCACCAGCCCCACCACGTCCGACACCACCGCCGCCGGCAGCGGCGAGACCACGACCACGACAGCTCCGGCGACGACCTCGTCCGCCCCGGCGGCCCCCGACCCGACCACGACCACCGCGCCGGCGGCCCCGGCGACCCCCGACCCGTCCACCGGCGCGGCCAAGGCCGGGAAAGGTGACTGGGCCAAGTCGGCCCTCGACCCGCTGGTGACCAAGGGCACCATCACCCAGGCCCAGGAGGACGCCGTCCTCGCCGCCCTCGACGCGGCCCGGCCGGACCGCGGCCCCGGTGACGGCCACGGCCGGGGCGGGCCCGGCTTCGGGAACCTCGACGCCGCCGCCAAGGCCCTCGGCATGACGACCGATGCGCTCCGCTCCGCCCTCGACGGGGGGAAGACCATCGCCGCCATCGCCAAGGACAAGGGCGTCGACGTCGCCAAGGTCGTCGACGCCCTCGTCGCCGACGTGAAGGCCCACCTCGACGCCGAGGTCAAGGACGGTGACCTCACCCAGGCCCAGGCCGACGAGCTGCTGGCCAACTGCCGGACCCGCATCCAGGACTTCGTCGACGGGAAGGCCCTCGCCGGTGGTCCCGGCGGCGGTCCCGGCGGACGGGGTGGGCCCGGCGGTCCCGGTCGCCGTGGTCCGGGCGGTCCCGGCGGCCAGGGCGGCGCCCCCGCCAACGGCTCGGGCTCCGGCACCTCGGGCACGTCCGGCACCACCACGTCCTGACCGGCAACTGATCGGCCTCCTCCCCTCCCGGAGGCCGACACGACACAGGAGCGGGCCGCCCGATCATCGGGCGGCCCGCTCCGGCGGTCAGCCGACAGTGGCCGGGCCGGGGCCGCCCCAGGGTTCGCTGGAAGGGTTTGGGGGGTAGGGTCGATTTGTCGTAAGTGTCCGCTTACTCCGATATCTCGACCCGATCGAGGGGGCCTCAATGAAGCGTGTCCTCGTTGCCGGCGTCCTGGGTGCCGCCCTGCTCCTGGGCAGCCCGACGCTGGCATCATCCGCTACGCGCCATGACCCGGGCGCCGACCACGACAACCGCGGTCACCGCGACGACCGCGGCGACGACCACTACAGCCACCGCAACGGTCGCTACGGCTACGGCTACGACCCCTATTACGGCGGCTACTACGGCGGTTACCAGGACTGCTACCACGACCGCTCCGGCTCCACGACCTGTGAGCCCTACGGCGGGGACTACGACCCGGGCGGCTACAACGGCCGTTACACCTACGGCAACCAGGACCCCCACTACTGCGACCACCCGCACAGCGCCCACAGCGCCCAGTGCGAAGACCCGCCGGCCCGGAACAACGGGGTCCCGCCGGGCACCGTGGTGATCCGGGAGCTGGCCTTCAACCCGGCCCAGATCAACGCCCGGGTCGGGGAGGACGTCGTCTGGCGCTTCGACGACAAGGGCGTCGCCCACACCGTCACCGCCGACAACGGCTCCTTCGACTCCGGGAAGCGGACGGACGGCGAGTTCCACATGGCCTTCCCGCAGCCCGGCAGCTACAGCTACCACTGCTCGATCCACCCCGACATGAAGGGGACGGTCATGGTCGGCCGCGAGAGCTGATCAGCGGTCTGCGGTCTGCGGCGGTGTCTGGTCCTACGGCGAGGTCATGCTCCGCATGGCCTCGCCGATGACCGCCGCCGCACCGCCTTTGGCGTAGGCGGCCCGCTGGCGGTCGGCGCCGTTGCCGTCGGTCTTGATCCGGGCCACGAGATCGCTGACCTCGGCCCAGTCGTCGTGCGCCTCGAGCCCCGGTCGGGCCATCTCGAGCAGGGCGTCGACCACCACCGCCGCCGGTTCCGGTCGGCCGGTCATGGGGTGGACGAGCTGGTCCGACAGCCCGAACCGGGCCGCCCGCCAGACGGAGGAGTCGAGGACCGCCCGGCTGGGGGCCGGCTTCGGCGATCCGACGATGGCGTCGGCGGCGCACGACCAGGCCAGACCCCGGATCAGCCCGGCCACGGCCAGGCAGTCGTCGACGGCGAGGCCGACGTC
>JAUZEY010000554.1 GCA_030838785.1 Actinomycetota bacterium
CCCCCTCACCAGGACCAGGAGGCCGTCCCATGGCCAAGATTCCGAGCCTCTTCCAGAAGGAAGGCGACCCGGCGCGCAAGCCGGGCGGCGACGGGGCCAACGGCAGTCCCACCGGGCCGAACCAGCCCGGCGGTTCCGCCGCCGGTCAGCCGGCGCCGCCCTTCCTGCAGAACCGGCGGAACCAGATCGTCGCCGCCCTCCTGCTCCTCGGCGTGCTGCTGATCCTCCCGATCTTCGGGATGGGCCAGTCCGCCACCAACGAGAGGCAGCTGTCCGAAGTGCTCGCCGGCCTGCCCAAGGCGGAGCTCTCCGGCCACAAGATCACCAAGGCCACCATCGACGACGACAACCGGGTGCTCCAGCTCACGCTCGACACCGGCAACGACGTCCAGGCCTCCTACCCCAACCAGTTCGGCAGCGAGCTCGTCAAGGAGCTCCAGGCCGCCGGTATCCCGTTCGACACCCAGCCGGTCCACCACGCGTCGCCCATCGGCGGCATCCTGGCCATGCTCCTGCCGGTGGCCCTGATCATCGCCTTCTTCGTCTGGATGTCGAAGAAGGGCGCCATGGGGATGGGTGGCGCCTCCAACGCCAAGGCCTTCACCGCCACCAAGGCCGAGCTGCCCGAGCCCCCCAGCGCCCGCTTCACCGACGTCGTCGGCTGCGACGAGGCCGTCGAGGAGCTGTCCGAGATCGTCTCCTTCCTCCACGACCCGACGCACTTCGACGCCGCCGGCGCCAAGATGCCCCGTGGCTTCCTCCTGGTCGGCCCTCCGGGGACGGGCAAGACCCTCCTGGCCCGGGCCGTGGCTGGCGAGGCCGGCGTGCCCTTCTACTCCGCGGCAGGCTCCGACTTCTCCGAGATGTTCGTCGGCGTGGGCGCCGCCCGGGTGCGGGACCTCTTCGCCAAGGCCAAGAAGACCGGCGGCATCGTGTTCCTGGACGAGATCGACTCCGTCGGGCGGGCCCGCAACGGCAACGCCCCCGGCGGCGGCGCCAACGACGAGCGGGAGTCGACCCTCAACGCCCTCCTGGTCGAGATGGACGGCTTCTCCAAGGAAAACAACGTGGTCATCGTGGCCGCCACCAACCGGCCCGACATCCTCGACCCCGCCCTCACCCGGGCCGGCCGCTTCGACCGCCAGGTCACCGTGGCCCCGCCCGACCGCCGCGGCCGCACCCGCCTCCTCGACCTGTACGCCAAGGACCGCAGCATGGGCCCCGACGTCGACTTCGTCGCCCTGGCCCGCCGCACCCCCGGCCTGACCGGGGCCGACATCTGCAACCTCGTCAACCAGGCCGCCCTCGAGGCCGCCCGGGGCAAGCGGGGCGTGATCCACGCCAGCGACTTCGACGAGGCCCTGGCCACCGTCATGATGGGCCGGGCCCGCAAGTCGGCCATCGTCACCGACATGGACCGCAAGGTCACCGCCTGGCACGAGGCCGGTCACACCGTGGCCGCCCTGGTCCTCCCCGACGCCAACGACCCGGTGCAGGTCACGATCGTGCCCCGGGGCCCGGCCGGCGGCGTCACCTGGATGGGCGGCGACGACAACTCCTTCCTGACCCGCACCCAGGCCCGGGCCCAGCTGGTCGTGGCCCTCGGCGGACGGGCGGCCGAGGAGCTCCTCCTCGACGGCGACTTCACCCAGGGCGCCTCCGGCGACCTGCAGTCGGCCACCGGCCTGGCCACGCAGATGGTCACCAAGTGGGGCATGTCCAACATGGGCCTCGTGGCCATGGACACCGACCGGATCGTCTTCGGCGGCATCGGGGACAAGGTCCACGCCGAGATCGACTCGATGCTCAACCAGGCGCTGGAGTCGGCCCGCACGCTCCTCGCCGAGCACCGGGAGCTGTTCGACGCCGTGGTCAGCGAGCTCCTCGACGAGGACACCGTCGACATCGACCGCCTCCGGGCCATCTGGACCGAGATTCAGCAGCCCTCCTTGGTCGCCTAGCCAGGCTTGCGCAACCCTCAACCGTGTGTTGCGGGCTGGTTCAGTCCGGCCGTCGGCTATTGGGAACCCTGCGGACGGTAATCTCCGCCCGGTGAAGATCGGGATGGTGGGCCTGGGCCGAATGGGCGGGAACATGGCCGAGCGGCTGCGCCGCGGCGGGCACGTGGTGGTCGGCTTCGACCGCGATCCCGAGCTCGCCGACGTGAAGACCCTGGCGGAGCTGGTGCCACAGCTCCCGCCCCCGCGGGTCATCTGGGTCATGGTGCCGGCCGGTGAACCCACCCGGTCGACGATCACCCAACTGGGTGAAGTTCTGTCGGCCGGTGATCTCGTCGTCGACGGGGGCAACTCCAACTACCGGGACTCGATCGCCCGGTCGCAGGAGTTGGCGGCCAAGGGCATCGGCTTCGTCGACGCCGGCGTGTCGGGCGGCGTTTGGGGCCTGGACAACGGCTACGGGCTCATGGTCGGCGGCGACGACGCCCACATCGCCCTGATCCGGCCGGTTCTCGAGGCCCTGGCCCCGGAGGGTGGCCTCGTCCACGCCGGCCCGGTCGGCGCCGGCCACTTCACGAAGATGGTCCACAACGGAATCGAGTACGGGCTCATGCAGGCCTACGCCGAGGGCATGGAGCTCCTCGCCGCCTCCGAGCTCGGGATCGACGTCCCCGGGGCGGTGGAGGCCTGGCGCCACGGCACGGTCATCCGCTCCTGGCTGCTCGACCTCCTGGGCCGGGCGCTGACGGAGGACCCGGGGCTGGCGAAGATCAAGGGCTGGGCCGACGACTCCGGCGAGGGCCGGTGGACGGTCGAGGAGGCCGTCAGGCTGGCCGTTCCGATACCGGCGATCGCGGCGGCGCTGTTCGCCCGCTTCTCCTCCCAGCAGGACGAGTCGCCGGCCATGAAGGTGATCGCCGCCCTCCGCCAGCAGTTCGGCGGGCACGCCGTCCACCAGTGAGCCCATCGGGTATGGAAAGCGCGCAGACCTCGCAGCAGCTGGCCTCCGGTTCCCGTCCCCGCGCCGATGCCCTCGTGCTGTTCGGCGCCACCGGCGACCTGGCGCACAAGAAGCTCTTCCCGGCGCTCTACTACCTGGCCCAGCGGGGGGTGATCGACGGGCTGCCCATCATCGGCGTCGCCACCTCGCAGCTGGGCGACGACGACATCCGCAACCGGGCCCGGGAGTCCATCGCCGCCGCCGGCATCGACGCCGACGAAGCCGTCCTCAGCCGCCTCACCGGCGCGCTGGGCTACGTGAGCGGCAACTACCGGGACGGCCAGACCTTCGAGCGCCTGGCCGAGCGCCTCAAGGGCGCCGAGCACCCGATGTTCTACCTGGCCATCCCGCCGACCCTGTTCGACGACGTCGCCTCCGGGCTGGCCGACGCCGGGCTGGCCACCGGGGCCCGGGTCGTCATCGAGAAGCCTTTCGGCCGCGATCTCCCATCGGCCCGGGAGCTCAACGAGGTCCTCCACCGGTACTTCCCCGAGGAGGAGATCTTCCGGATCGACCACTACCTCGGCAAGGAGGCGGTCGAGAACCTTCTGGTCTTCCGCTTCGCCAACACGCTCCTCGAACCCGTGTGGAACCGCCGTTACGTCTCGAGCTTCCAGATCACCATGGCCGAGAGCTTCGGGATCGGTAGCCGGGCCCGCTTCTACGAGGAGGCCGGCGCGATCCGCGACGTCGTCCAGAACCACCTCCTCCAGGTCGTCACCCTGGTGGCCATGGAGCCCCCCGTCGGTGTCGACGCCGAGGCCCTGCGCGACGAGCAGTCCAAGGTGCTGAAGGCCATGGACCCGGTCGACCCGGCCCACGTGGTCCGGGGCCAGTACCGGGGCTACCGGGACGAGGAGGGGGTCGCCCCCGACTCCGACGTGGAGACGTTCGCCGCCCTGCGGCTCGGGATCGAGTCGTGGCGGTGGGCCGGCGTCCCGTTCTACGTGCGGGCGGGCAAGAACCTGGCCAAGTCGGCGACGGAGGTGGTGGTGGAGTTCAAGCAGCCACCCCGGTTGCTGTTCGCCGCCCCCGGCTCAGCCCGCCCCCACCCGAACCATCTGCGGTTCTGCCTCGGCCCCGACGAGGCGGTGAGCTTCACCCTCGACGTGAAGGCGCTCGGCGAGCAGCTCCTCAGCCGGCCGGCCGATTTCTCCACCACGGCCGACGCGTTCGGCACGGGCCGGGCCGCCGACCCCTACGAGCGGCTCATCGACGACGCTCTGGCCGCCGACGCCCGCCGCTTCGCCCGGGAGGACGCGGTGGAGCAGGCATGGCGGGTCGTGGAGCCGGTGCTCGAGCACCCCGAGCCCGTCGTCGCCTACGAGCCCGGATCCTGGGGCCCGCCCGAGGCCGACCGGATCATCGAAGGGGACGACTGCTGGCACTCCCCGTCCGGAGACTGAGCTCCTCCTGCTGGCGTCGAGCGGGGTCAGTCCGCCACGCCGAAGAGGTGTCAGCTTCGGACGGGAGCGTTTAGCCGGCCTTCTTGGCCCGGCTGGCCCGCACGGTGCTGCCTTCGCCGTTCCCGCCCGGAGCGGCCTTGGCCGCCGGCTTCGCCGCCTTGGCCGGGGTCTTCCCCGCCCCTGCCGCCTTGCGGGCCGTCGCCGGCCGCACGGCCTGCTCGTGGTCGTGCACGTGGGCCTCGCCCTGGTGCTCGTGCTCGAAGTTCTCGTGGGGGAAGTGCGAATGCTTGAGCGGCGCATGGTCGTGCTCGTGCTCGTGGTGCGAGCTCAGGTGATCGAAGCTGCCATTGCGTTCGTTGTAGTTGTGCGTCACGTGGTAGTGACCGTGCCGATGCGCCAGGGCATCGTGATCGTGCTGTTCGAAACCGTCGTGATCCGACATCGCAATCTCCAGGTGTCGTCTCGCTTTTGCCCGCCTCTACCCACCGTACTGGCAGGTGAACCCAGCAATGCGGGGCGGACCGATTTCGCCGGCGTCCAGCCCGGGTAAGGTGCCGGGGCGATGAGACTCTGGCCAGGGCAACCCTTCCCCCTCGGCGCCAGCTACGACGGCGCCGGCACCAACTTCTCGCTCTTCTCCGAGGTCGCCACCGGCGTCGACCTCTGCCTCTTCGACGACGGGCCGAACGGGGAAATGACGGAGGAGTGCATCCCCCTCACCGAGGTGACGGCGCTGTGCTGGCACGGCTACCTGCCCAACGTCGGCCCGGGGCAGCGTTACGCGTTCCGGGTCCACGGTCCCTACGAGCCCCACTCCGGCCACCGCTGCAACTCGGCCAAGCTGCTGCTCGACCCCTACGCCAAGGCGGTCGAAGGCGGAGTGAAGTGGGACCCGGCCGTCTTCGGCTACCCCCTCGGCGGCGACGACCTCACGCCCGATCCCCGCGACAGCGGGCCCAACGTGGCGAAGGCCGTCGTCACCAACCCTTATTTCGACTGGGGCGTCGACCGTCCGCCGAGCATCCCCTGGCACGAGACCGTGGTCTACGAGACGCACGTCAAGGGCTTCACCAAGCTGCACCCGGACATCGACGAAGAGCTGCGCGGCACCTATGCCGGCCTCGCCCACCCCGCCGCCATCGACCACCTGAAGAGCGTCGGGGTGACGGCCGTGGAGCTCATGCCCGTCCACCAGTTCGTCCAGGACAACCACCTCATCGAGAAGGGCCTGCGGAACTATTGGGGCTACAACTCGATCGCCTTCCTGGCGCCGCACAACGAGTACGCCGCCAGCGGGCAGCGGGGCGAGCAGGTCGGCGAGTTCAAGGCCATGGTGCGGGCGCTGCACGAGGCCGGCATCGAGGTCATCCTCGACGTGGTCTACAACCACACCGCCGAGGGCAACCACCTCGGGCCAACGCTGTCGTTCAAGGGCATCGACAACGCCGCCTACTACCGGCTCGTGCCCGACGACCTCCGCTACTACATGGACTACACGGGGACGGGCAACAGCCTCA
This sequence comes from Actinomycetota bacterium, assembly GCA_030838785.1. Taxonomy (GTDB): domain Bacteria; phylum Actinomycetota; class Acidimicrobiia; order IMCC26256; family BP-133; genus BP-133. Next base: position 5,882 of record JAUZEY010000554.1, read on the forward strand.
ACATGCGCCACCCCCACACGCTCCAGCTGGTGATGGACTCGCTGCGCTACTGGGTGACGGAGATGCACGTCGACGGCTTCCGCTTCGACCTGGCCTCCACGCTGGCCCGGGGCCTGCACGAGGTCGACCGCCTGTCGGCCT
>JAUZEY010000034.1 GCA_030838785.1 Actinomycetota bacterium
CCTCGCCCGTCGCCATCTTCACCAGCGGCGGCCCGCCCAGGAACACCTTGGCCTGCTGCTTGACCAGCACGGCGTAGTCGCACATGCCGGGCACGTAGGCCCCGCCGGCGGTGGAGTTCCCGAACACGAGGGCGATCGTCGGGATCGCCATGGCCGACAGCTGCGTCAGGTCGTGGAAGAGCCGCCCGGCGGGGAGGAACAACTCGGCCTGGCTGGGCAGATCGCCCCCGGCCGACTCCACGAGGTTGATCACCGGGAGGCGGTTCTCCCGGGCGATCTGCAGCGCCCGGGACACCTTCTTCCACGTGTAGGGGTTCGACGCCCCGGCCCGCACCGTGGGGTCGTGGGCCACGAGCACACACTCCGTCCCCGACACCACGCCGATCCCGGTCACCAGGCTCGCCCCCACTGCGAACTGGGTGCCGTAGGCGGCGACGGTCGAGAACTCGAGGAACGGCGAGTCCTCGTCCAGGAGCAGGTCGATCCGCTCGTGGGCCAGGAGCCGGCCCCGGGAATGGTGCCGGGCGACGGCCTTGGGCCCCCCACCCCCTCGGGCCAGCGCCTGCTGCTCGGCCAGGCCGGCGAGCAGGCGGTCGAAGGCCGCGGCGTTCTCCTGGAACGGGCCGCCGGCGGGGTCGATTCTGGAAGCCAGTACGGTGCCCACGATGGGGGACGGTACCAGATCTAGTCTCTTAGTCGATTATTCAACTCACGGTAGAATCACGCGCCGGGCCTCATGGGTGTAGGAAGGTCCAGGCATGGACTTGGAACTGGCCGGACGGGTCGTGCTGGTCACCGGCGCCGGGCAGGGGCTCGGCCGGGAGATCGGGCTGGCCTTTGCCCGCGAGGGCGCCCACGTGGCCTTCCACTACCACTCGTCGGGCGCCGGGGCCGAGGAGGCCGCGGCCGAGGCCGGCAAGCTGACCGGGGCGGCCATGGCCGTGCAGGCCGACATCCGTTCCGACGACGACGTGGCGGCGGCGGTGGAGGCGGTCGAGTCGCAGCTCGGACCGATCGAGATCCTGGTCAACAACGCCGCCGCCACCGGCGCCAAACCGTTCCTCGACACCACCCCCGACGACTGGTCGTTCCAGGTCGACGTCACCGTCACCGGCACGCTCCGGATCACCCAGGCGGTGGCCCGGCGCATGGTGGAACGCAGCCTTTCGGGGGGGCACCCCCCATCCCCCGGGTCGGTCGCCATCGTCAGCCTCATGGGCGACTCGGGCCGGGTGGGCGAGTCGGGCCTGTCGGTCACCGCCACCACCCGGGCCACCACCATGGCGCTGACCAAGTCGCTGGCCAAGGAGCTGGCCCGCTACGGCATCCGGGCCAACTGCGTGTCGATCGGCCTCGTGCAGACCGACCGGTTCGACGCCCATGCTCGCCTGGGGTCCGGGGGAACCCCGGGGCAGGACGGCCCCGACGAGGAACGGATGAAGAAGATCCTGGCCCAGTACCCGCTGCGCCGCCTCGGCCAGGCATCCGACGTTGCGCCGCTCGTCCTCCTCCTCGCCTCCCCGCTGTCGGGCTGGACCACCGGCCAGGTGATCTCGGTCAACGGCGGGTATGCGATGCCATGACGAGCAACGGTGTTCTCGGCTCGTCCGTCCCCCGCAAGGAGGACCGGCGGCTCCTCACCGGCCGGGGCCGCTACGTGAGCGACCTGGTCGTGCCGGGAATGCTGCACGCCGCCTTCGTCCGCAGCCCGTACGCCCACGCCATGGTGACGGGCGTCGACGTCTCGGCCGCCCTGGCCATCCCCGGAGTGGTGGCCGTCGTGGCCGGCGACGACCCGTCCTTCGTCGGCGTGCGGATCACCGCCCGCTCCGAGCTGCCCGGTTACGTCGAGACGTCGCAGCCGCTGCTGGCCTGGCCGAAGGTGCGCTTCGCCGGGGAGGCGGTGGCGGTCGTGGTGGCGGCCGACCGGACCATCGCCGCCGACGCCGCCGAGCTGGTCGAGGTGGCCTACGAGCCGCTGCCGGTGGTGGTCGACGCCGTCGCCGCCATCGACAACGCCGCCATCGACAACGGCGGACGGGCCGTGGTCCACGACGCCGCCCCCGACAACGTCTACCTCCGGCGCCGGTTCGAGGCCGGCGACCCCGACGGCGCCCTGGCCGCCTCCCACCTCGTCGTGGAACGGGCGTACCGCACCAACCGCCACGCCGGGGTGCCGATCGAGGGTCGGGCGGTGGTGGCGTCGTGGGACGACTCCGACCGCGCCCTCACCCTGTGGAGCGGAACCCAGATCCCCCACCTCGCCCGCCATGCGCTGGCCGTCCTCCTGGGCATGGGCGAGCACCGCATCCGGGTCGTCGCCCCCGACGTGGGCGGCGGCTTCGGCGTGAAGGCGTCGCTCTATCCCGAGGAGGTGGCGCTGTGCCTGCTGGCGCGGCGCCTCCGGCGGCCCGTCAAGTGGGTGGAGCAGCGTTCCGAGCACATGGTCGCCGCCCACCACGCCCGGGACCACGCCTACCGGGTGACGGCCGGCTTCGAGGCCGACGGGCGCCTCACCGCCCTCGTGGCCGACGCCGTCTGCAACGCCGGCGCCTACTCCGTCTACCCCTGGACGGCGGGGCTCGAGCCGCTCATGGCCGGCGGTCTCCTGCCCGGCCCCTACCGGGTCGAGCATTACCGCTGCGACGTCACCGGCGTGGCCACCAACACCGCCCCGGCCGGGCCCTACCGGGGCGTGGCCCGCCCGGCCACCGTCTACGTGATGGACCGGCTGCTCGACACGGCCGCCGCCCGCCTCGGCCTCGACCCGGTGGAGATCCGCCGGGTCAACCTGATCACCGCCGACGAGATCCCCTACCGGGCCGCCACCCGCCTCGTGCACGACTCCCGCACCTACGTGCCGTGCCTCGACGCGGTGCTCGAACGCCTTGACTACCAAGGGTTCCGGGCCGAACAGGCCGCGGCCCGGGCCGAGGGCCGCCTCCTCGGCGTGGGGCTGTCCGTCTACAACGAGCTCACCGGCCTCGGCCGGGGGGCGTCGGCCGGGCCGCGCATGTCGTTCCGCACCGGGCACGAGGTGGTGACCGTCCGGCTCGATCCCCTGGGCGGGGTCACCGTGCTGACCGGCGCCTCGTCGCAGGGCCAGGGCATCGAGACGACGTTCGCCCAGATCGCCGCCGACACCCTCGGCGTCGGCTACGACGACGTCGAGGTCCGCCTCGGGGACACCGCCGCCGGCGGGTTCGGGTTCGGGGCCTTCTCGTCCCGCCAGGGGGTCATCGGCGGCGGCGCCGTGCTGCGGGCCACCGAGGCGGTGCGGGAGAAGGTGCTGCGCATCGCCGCCCACCTCCTCGAGGCGGCCCCCTCCGACCTGACCATCGAGGGCGGCGAGGTCCGGGCGGTCGACGCCCCGTCCCGGTCGGTGACGGTGGCCACCGTGGCCCGGGTGGCCTACCTGGAGTCGCAGCGCCTACCCGACGGGGAGGAGCCGGGGCTCGAGGCGACCCGGAGCTACGACCCGATGCGGGGCACGTTCGCCGCCGGCGCCCAGGCGGCGGTGGTGGAGGTCGACCCCGAGACGGGGGCCGTGGCGTTGCGGCGCTTCGTCTGCGTGGAGGACGCCGGACGGGTCTACCACCCCGTCATCGTCGAGGGGCAGATGGCCGGGGCCGTGGCCCAGGGCATCGCCGGCGCCCTGTTCGAGCACCACGTCTACGACGACGACGGGCAGTTGCAGACTTCGACGCTGGCCGATTACCTCATGCCATCGGCCGCCGAGTTCTGCCCTCTCGAGCTCGACCACCTCGAGGACCCGGCCGACAACGCCACCGGCGCCCGCGGCGTCGGCGAGGGCGGCACCCTCGGGGCGGCGGCGGCGCTGGCCAACGCCGTGTCCGATGCGCTCGGGGTCGACGTCGACGAGCTCCCGCTCAGCCCGGCGGTGGTCTTCCGGGCGCTCCAGCGCCGGGCGGCTCAGGTCACAGCCGCGAGTACTGCTCCTCGGCCACCGACGTGACCAGCGATTGCAGGCCGGCCGCCGAGGTGCTGTTCGCCACGACCTGGGCGGAGTAGGGCCCTTTCACGAACGTCACCGTGGAGGTGGCGAACGTCCCGTCGGAGCTGTTCGCACCGACGGCGCCGGCGATGCCCGGAACGGTGAAGGTGGTGATCGTCACCCCGGCGGTCTGGGCGCCGGCGTCGGCCGTCAACCGCTTCGTGTAGTCCACGGCGCCGGCGTTGTCGGCGAACTGGTACACGTAGGACACGATGTTGTCGTTCTGGTTGCTGTCCCACTCGCGCTGATAGCCCCGCACGAAGCGGTCCCGGGTGAAGACGTCCCGGGCGTCCGCCGCGCCGTCGTCGGCCACGGCCTTCTCCAGGTCGGACGGGCCGGTGTCGTCGACGCGGTCGGGCTGGACGGTGTAGCCCGCCGGCACCGTGAGGCCGAGGGCCTTCGACAGCTCGGCCGAGGTGCGAGCCCCCTTGATCCGGGGCGCGGTCGTGGTGGTCTCGGCCACCTGACCGTTGGCCGCCGTCTTGGGCCTGCTGCCGCCGCCGGTGCAGGCGGCCAGCGTGACGGTGGCGAGCGTGACGGTGGCGAGGACGGCGAGCGCCGCCCGGCGGGGACGGGGCACAAGCTTTCTCCTAGCAAGACAGGTCGGGCACCGCGGCTCGCGGGCCCCACCTATGTCTCGGCCTGTGTCACCCCGTCCCTTGAGGACGAATTTGCGGCTCCGCGCCTATTTCTTCTTCCCCGATTCGGCGCTGCGCCCGTTGTAGCGCCCGCCGTGGGGGGCGTCGGCGGCGTAGGGCGCCATCGTGTAGGCCAGGGTGCGGCCCGGGCCCTCGGTGCGGGCCAGGCGGAAGCCCGGCTCGTTCTTCGGCCGGTTGACGATGAAGGCCAGGGCCGTCGTCTGGCGGCCGAGCTTGGCGTCGTAGGCACACAGCCGGATGTACTGGTCGGGGTAGGTCTCCCGGCACCGGTTGACCTCGCCCACCACCGCCTCGACCTCGTGGACGTCGAAGTACGGCAGGCCCCACATCTCCCAGTAGACGTTGCGGGGGTGCGGGTCGTCGGTGTACTCGACCGCCAGCGCCCAGCCGTTGTCGACCGAGTAACGAACCTGGGCCGCGATCTCCTCGTCGGTGAAGTCGGGCAGGTAGGAGAACGTTCCCTGGGTGATCCGCATGATGCGGGCCTCCTCAACTCTCTGTCAGTCGGTCAGTCGGTCAGTCGGCTCGAAATCGGAATCGGACTCGGGGATGGAGCCGGCCAGCACCCGGCTGACCAGGAAGTCGTCGGGCAGGATCTGCATGAGGTCGTCGCGGCCGACGGAGCCTTCGCCGCTCCCCACGAGCCGGTTGGCCTGTCGCAGGCGAGCCCGCTCCAGCCCGTTGCGGACGCTGCGGGCATTGGCGAAGCGAGGTTGCTTCTGCCGCCGCTCCAGGTAGTGGCGGAACACCTCGCGGGTCTCAGAGCCGAACTCGTACGACTGCTCGCCCAGCATGAGGTCGCCGATGGCCAGCAGCTCGTCGAGGCTGTAGTCGGGAAAGTCGATGTGGTGGGCGATGCGCGAGCTCATCCCCGGGTTCGAGGAGAAGAACGAGTCCATCCGGTCCTTGTATCCGGCCAGGATCACCACGAGGTCGGCCCGCTGGTTCTCCATGACCTGGAGGAGGATCTCGATGGCCTCCTGCCCGTAGTCCCGCTCGTTGGACGGGCGGTGCAGGTAGTACGCCTCGTCGATGAAGAGGACGCCGCCCATGGCCCGGGCCAGGACCTCTTTCGTCTTCGGGGCGGTGTGGCCGATGTACTGGCCCACCAGCTCGTCGCGGGTCACGGCCACGAGGTGCCCCTTGCCGAGATAGCCGAGCCCTTTCAGGAGCTCGGCCATCCGCAGGGCCACCGTGGTCTTGCCCGTCCCCGGGCTGCCGGTGAAACACATGTGCAGCGTCGGCTTGGTGGACTCGAGGCCGAACTTCTGGCGCATCCTGTCGACGAGCAGTAGGGAGGCGATCTCCCGGATCCGGGTCTTGACCGGCACCAGCCCGACCAGCTCCCGGTCGAGCCGCTCGAGGGTCTCGTCGATGTTGGTCGCGCCGCGCTCGGCGGCGACGTCGACCCGGTCGTCGGGCCCGAGCAGCCGGCTCCCGGCCGGCTCCACTGCGCCCGGCTCCAATGGGGCCGGCTCCCCTTCGGCCGGCTCCGGCGCGGCGGGTCCAGCGGCAGCGGGGGATGTGCCGTTGGCTCCGCCAGGCCGGGGCATGCCGAAGGTCGCCTTCGCCGTGGCCATTGCTCTCACATGCTCGGCGTGGCAACCACGTCGGGCGTGTCGGTGGACTCGTAGTTGAAGGAGATGTCGCCCCAGGTGTCGAGCGCCACCTGCAGCTCGGGGCACGTCTTGGCTGCCGTGTTGAGGATGTCGGGCCCCTCGGTGAGGAAGTCGCGACCCTCGTTGCGGGCCTTGATCATCGTCTCCAGGGCGACCCGGTTGGCGGTGGCGCCGGCGGCGATCCCCATGGGGTGGCCGATGGTGCCGCCGCCGAACTGGAGGACGACGTCCTCGCCGAGGTGGTCGAGGAGCTGGTGCATCTGGCCGGCGTGGATCCCGCCCGAGGCGACCGGCATGACGCCCGGCATCGAGGCCCAGTCCTGGTCGAAGTAGATGCCCTGGGCCGGGTTGGTCGGCACGTGGTCGAGGCGGAGCGTGTCGTAGTAGCCCCGGATGATGGCCGGGTCGCCCTCGAGCTTGCCCACGACCGTGCCGGAGTGGATGTGGTCGACGCCCAGCATCCGGCACCATTTCGACAGCACCCGGAAGTTCACGCCGTGGGTCTTCTGCCGGGCGTAGGTGGCGTAGCCGGCCCGGTGGAGGTGGAGGATCATCCCGTTCTTGCGGGCCCAGTGCGACATCGACTGCATGGCGGTGAAGCCGATGGTCAGGTCCTGCATGACGATGACGGAGCCGATCTCCTTGGCGAACTCGGCCCGCTCGTACATGTCCTCCATGGAGGCGGCGGTCACGTTCATGTAGTGACCCTTGATCTCGCCGGTCATCTCCTCCGCCCGGTGGACGGCCTCGATGCAGAAGAGGAAGCGATCCCGCCAGCGCATGAAGGGCTGGCTGTTGATGTTCTCGTCGTCCTTGGTGAAGTCGAGCCCGCCCTTGAGGGCCTCGTAGACGACCCGCCCGTAGCTGCGGGCCGACAGGCCGAGCTTGGGCTTCACGGTCGCGCCGAGGAGGGGCCGCCCGTACTTGTTGAGGTGCTCCCGCTCCATCACGATGCCGTGCGGCGGCCCGGGGAACGTCTTGACGTAGTGGGTCGGGATCCGCATGTCCTCGAGCCGCAGGGCCTTGAGGGCCTTGAAGCCGAAGACGTTGCCGATGATCGACGACGTCAGGTTGGCGATCGAACCCTCTTCGAAGAGGTCGATGTCGTAG
>JAUZEY010000124.1 GCA_030838785.1 Actinomycetota bacterium
CCCGACCTCCCGCCGGCACGATCCCTGACGCACCCGGGTCCTACCAGTTCAAGGACCGGGACGGGCGCGTCATCTACGTCGGGAAGGCCAAGAGCCTCCGCAGCCGGCTGTCGAACTACTTCGTCAACCCGGCGCTCCTCCTGCCCCGCACCCGGCAGATGGTCACGGCGGCCGAGAGCGTGGAGTGGATCGAGGTCCGCAACGAGGTCGAGGCGCTGTTCCTCGAGTTCAACCTCATCAAGGAGCACAAGCCCCGGTTCAACATCCGGCTGAAGGACGACAAGTCCTACCCCTACCTGGCCGTCACCATCGGCGAGGAGTGGCCCCGGGCGATGGTGATGCGGGGCGCGAAGCGCAAGGGTGTCCGCTACTACGGGCCGTTCGCCCACGCCTACGCCATCCGGGAGACCCTCGACCTGCTGCTGCGGACGTTCCCGATCCGCACCTGCAACGACAACAAGCTCGACCGGCACCGCAAGCTGGGCCGGCCCTGCCTCTACGCCCACATCGAGAAGTGCTCGGCGCCGTGCGTCGAGGCCATCAGCCCTCCCGACTACGAGACCCTCGTCGGCGAGCTGCTCGACTTCCTCGACGGGCACACCGAGACGATCGTCGAACGGCTCGAGCGGCAGATGCAGGCGGCGGCGTCGGAGCTGGAGTTCGAGCGGGCCGCCCGGCTACGGGACCAGTTGGCCTCGGTCCGCAAGGCCATCGAACGCCAGCAGATGGTGGGCGACAAGGACGAGGACTACGACGCCATCGGCCTCGCCGAGGACGACCTCGAGGCCTCGATCCAGGTCTTCAACGTCCGCCGGGGCCGGATGGTGGGCCGCAAGGGGCTGGTGCTGGAGAAGGTCGAGGAGCTCTCGCCCGCCGCCCTCAGCTCCTACATCCTGGAGATGCTCTACGGCGACGCCGCCCCCGAGGACGTGCCCAAGGAGGTGCTGATCCCCGTCGAGCCCGACGACCTCGCCCTCTACGAGGAGTTCCTGTCCCACGTCCGGGGTTCGAAGGTCCGGATCCGGGTGCCGAAGCGGGGCGACAAGCGGGGCTTCCTCGAGACCGTGACCAAGAACGCCCAGGAGGCCTTCACCCGCCACCGGCTCAGGCGGGCCTCCGACCACAACGCCCGGGCCCGGGCCCTGACCGCCCTCCAGGACGCCCTCGACCTCCCCGAGGCCCCGCTCCGGATCGAGTGTTACGACATCTCCCACACCATGGGGACGGAGATCGTGGCCTCGATGGTGGTGATGGAGGACGGGCTGGCCAAGCGGTCCGACTACCGCCGGTTCAAGATCCGTTCCCTGGCCGACCAGGACGACTTCGCCGCCATGACCGAGGTTCTCACCCGGCGCTTCACCAACTACCTCCGGGAGCGGGACGAGGGGGTCCACGCCGGGAAGCGGTTCTCCTATCCCCCCAACCTGGTCCTCATCGACGGCGGGAAGGGCCAGCTGTCGGCGGCGGTGGCGGTGCTGGAGGAGCTCGGCCTGGAGGAGATCCCGGTGGCCAGCCTGGCCAAGAAGTTCGAGGAGGTCTACCGGCCCGGCGAGTCGGAGCCCGTCCGCATCCCGAGGGACTCCGAGGCGCTCTATCTCCTGCAGGCCGTCCGGGACGAGGCCCACCGCTTCGCCATCACCTTCCACCGCAGCCGCCGGGACAAGGCCATGACGCGCTCCGTCCTCGACGACATCGCCGGGCTCGGGCCGGGCCGGCGCACCCGGCTCCTCAAGGAGTTCGGCTCGGTGAAGAAGATCCGGGCCCTGACCGAGGAGGAATTGGTCGCCCTGCCGTGGCTGCCCGAGGCCGTCGGGCGGCGGGTCTATGCCCGTTTGCACGATCCGTCACCCGCCGCCCGTACCCCGACGCCCGTAACCGTGTCATCGTGGAGGCGCGATGAGTGACGAGCTCGACATCACGATCGTCACCGGGCTGTCCGGGGCGGGGCGTTCCGTCGCGGCCAACGTGCTCGAGGACCTCGGATTCTTCGTCATCGACAACCTGCCGCCACTCCTCATCCCGAAGGTGGCCGAGCTGGCCCGCGCTCCGGGCCGGCCCCCGACCCGCTACGCCCTCGGTGCCGATGTCCGCTCCGGGTCACTGGAGGATCTCCACGTCGCCCTGGAGCAGCTGCGGGAGGCGGGGGCGCGCACCCGGATCCTGTTCCTGGAGGCCGCCGACGACGTCCTCGTCCGCCGCTACGAAGCCAGCCGGCGCAAGCACCCCCTCGGGTCGGGGGAGCGGATGTCGGAGGCGATCGCCGAGGAGCGGGCCCTGCTCGAGCCGCTCAAGGCCGAGGCCGACGTCGTCGTCGACACCTCGAACCTCAACGTCCACCAGCTGCGTGACCGGCTCCGCAACCTGTTCGCCTCCGGCCCCGCCGACCAGTCGCTGCAGGCCAACATCGTCTCCTTCGGCTTCAAGCACGGCCTGCCGCTCGACGTCGACCTCGTCTTCGACTGCCGGTTCCTCCCCAACCCGCACTGGGTGGAGTCGCTGCGGCCGCTGCGGGGGACCGACGCCAAGGTCAAGCGGTACGTGATGAAGCAGCCCGAGACGGAGGCGTTCCTGGCCGAGCTGGAGCGGCTCTTCGCCCTTCTCCTGCCGGCCTATGTGAGGGAAGGGAAGTCGTACCTGTCGATCGGTGTCGGCTGCACCGGCGGCCACCACCGCAGCGTGGTGCTGGCCGAGGAGCTGGCCCGGACCCTCGAGCGCCTGGGCTTCCCGGCCCGGGTCCATCACCGGGACGTCGAACGTGACTGAGGACAGCGATTTCGGGCAGACGGAATTCGGGCAGAGCGATTTCGGGAAGCGCCCCGCGCCCGCCCCGGCCCCGACCCGCACCCGGCGGCCCACCGGCGGGCGCCGGCCGATGACGCCGCTGGCCAAGGGCGACCCCTGGGCGCTCGGCGGCCCGCTGCCCGGCGGCCCGGCGGTGGTCGCCCTCGGCGGCGGCCACGGCCTCGCCATGGCGCTCGGCGCCGCCCGCCGCTACGCCGGGTCGGTGACCGCGGTGGTCAGCGTGGCCGACGACGGCGGCTCCTCGGGGCGGCTGCGAAAGGTCCACGACGTTCCCGCCCCCGGCGACCTGCGCCGGTGCCTGGTGGCCCTGGCCGCCTCCGACACGGTGTGGCGGGAGGCGTTCGAGCACCGGTTCCGGGGTGGCGACCTCGACGGCCACGCCCTCGGCAACCTGATCATCGTCGGCCTCACCCAGGTGCTCGGCGACTTCGGACGGGCCCTCGAGGAGGCGGGCCGGCTGCTGGAGTGCGCCGGGCGCGTCCTGCCCGCCACCACGGACCCGGTGGTGCTGACCGCCGACGCCGGCGACGGCGCCGAGACCGGGCGGGTCGAGGGCCAGGTGGCGGTGTCGAACTCGATGGACCGGATCCGCCGGGTCCACATCGTCCCCGAGGACGCCAAGGCCCACCCCGACGTCACCACCGCCATCGAGATGGCCGACCAGGTCATCCTGGCCCCCGGCTCGCTCTTCACCAGCCTGGCGCCGGTGCTGTGCGTGCCGGCCATCCGGGAGGCGCTGGCTGCCACCCGGGGCCGGATCGTCCACGTCTGCAACCTCCAGCCCCAGGTCCCCGAGACGCTGGGCCTCGACGCCACCGACCACCTCCGGGCCGTCCTCGACCACGGCGCCCGGGTCGACACCTTCCTCTACCACCTCGGGGGGGACCTGGCCGCCGACGAGATCGCCATTGGCGCCCTCGGGGTCGAGCCGGTGGCCGCCGATATCGCCGGGCCGGGCGGCCACGTCCACGACCCCGCGGCCCTTGCCAAGGCGCTGGAAGGCCTCTTGTAGGCTCCCCGGGAGGTGCCCCCGCCCCGCCCCCCGGTCCGGGGAGGTGGGAGGCCGGGCGTAGCGCAGAGGATGATGTCGGTCCCGACGGGAGGAACAGCGATGACGGTACGAGTGGGCATCAACGGCTTCGGGCGGATCGGCCGCTCGTTCTACCGGGCCATCCTCGCCCGGGGCCCTGAGTTCCGGAGTGATGCCGCCGGGGTGGAGCTGGTGGCGGTCAACGACCCGTTCGGCGACAGCGAGACCATGGCCTTCCTCCTCAAGCACGACTCCGTGGGAGGCGTGCTGAAGAACGAGGTCAAGGTGTCCGACGGCGGCTTCTCCGTCGACGGCAACGAGGTCCGCAAGCTGGAGTCGCGCGACCCGGCCGAGATCCCCTGGGGGGAGCACGGCGTCGACGTCGTCATCGAGTCGACCGGCATCTTCACCGCCCGCGACAAGGCGGCCGGCCACCTGGCCGGCGGGGCCAAGCGGGTCATCATCTCGGCCCCGTCGGGTGACGCCGACGCCATGATCTGCATGGGCGTCAACGACGAGGTCTTCGACCCGGCGCAGCACACGGTGATCTCCAACGCCTCGTGCACGACGAACTGCCTGGCGCCGATGGCCAAGGTCATCCGTGACCGGTTCGGCATCGAGCAGGGCTTCATCACCACCGTTCACGCCTACACGTCGGACCAGCAGCTCCAGGACATGGCCACCGTCGCCCGGTCGGGGAAGCCCGACCTGCGCCGCATGCGGGCCGCCGCCCTGTCGATCATCCCCAACTCCACCGGTGCCGCCCGGGCCATCGGCTCCGTCCTGCCCGACCTCAAGGGCCGGCTCGACGGGATGGCGCTGCGGGTGCCCGTCCCCACCGGGTCGATCACCGATCTGGTGGTCACCGTCTCGGCCGACACGACGAAGGAAGACGTCAACGCCGCCTTCGCCGAGGCGGCCGGCGCCGCCTCCTACCGGGGCGTGCTGGAGTACACGGAGGAGACGCTGGTGTCGGCTGACATCGTCGGGAACCCGTCCTCCTGCGTCTTCTCCGCCCCCGACACCATGGTCAACGGGCGGATGGTGAAGATCCTCGGCTGGTACGACAACGAGTGGGGCTACTCCAACCGCCTCGTCGACCTCGCCGCCTTCATCGCCAGGTAACGGTGGAGACCGGGAGCCTGCCCCGGCTGGAGGACCTCCCCCTTCGGCCCGGAAGCCGCGTCCTCGTGCGGGCCGACTTCAACGTGCCCCTGTCGGCCGGCGGGCGCATCGAGGACGACCTGCGCATCCGGGCCGCGCTGCCGACGATCGACTGGCTCCTGGGTCAGGGGGCGGCGGTCGTCGCCTGCTCCCACCTCGGGCGGCCCAAGGGGGAGCCGGACCCGAGGTACTCGCTGGCTCCGGTGGCGGCCCGGCTCGGCGAGATGCTGGCCACCGAGGTGCCGCTCTGCCCCGAGGTCGTGGGGGAGGAGGCATCGGCCATGGCCGCCGGGCTCGCCCCCGGATCGCTGATGGTGCTGGAGAACCTCCGGTTCGAACCGGGCGAGACGAAGGGCCCGGACGATGAAGCGCATGCTGACCTCGCCGCCGCCCTCGCCGGCCTGGCCGACTGCTACGTCAACGACGCCTTCGGCGCCGCCCACCGGGCCCACGCCTCCGTGGTGGGCCCGCCCCGCCACCTCCCGTCCGCCGCCGGCCGGCTGCTGGTCGCCGAGGTCGAGGCGCTCGGCCGGATGTTGGACGAGCCCGCCCGGCCCTTCGTGGCCCTCCTCGGCGGGTCGAAGGTCAGCGACAAGATCGGTGTGATCGACGCCCTCCTCGGCCAGTGCGACCTGCTGCTGGTCGGCGGGGCGATGGCCTCGACGTTCCTCGCCGCCCAGGACTACGGCGTCGGCGAGTCGCTGGTCGAGTTCGACCAGGTCGACCAGTGCCGCGACCGCCTCGCCAGCGGCCGGGTGTCGGTCCCCACCGACGTCGTCATCGCCCGGGACATGGTGCCCGACGCCCTGACCGCCGTGGTCGCCGCCTCCGACGTCCCCGACGGCTGGAAGATCCTCGACATCGGGCCGGCCACCGCAACCGGCTACGCGGCCGAGGTCGCCCGGGCGGGGACCGTGTTCTGGAACGGCCCGATGGGCGTGTTCGAGATGGAGCCGTTCGCGGCCGGGACCCGGGCGGTGGCGGAGGCGGTGGCGTCGACCGACGGGTACAGCGTGGTCGGCGGGGGCGACAGCGCCGCCGCCCTGGCCAAGTTCGGCCTGGCCGAGCGGGTGAGCCACCTCTCGACCGGGGGCGGGGCATCGCTCGAGTTCCTGGAGCAGGGAGATCTGCCGGGCCTGAGGGCCCTGAGGGAGGGAAAGCGCTAGATGGCTCTGCGGAAAGACATGGCTGCGATTCCATCCGGTGACCGTACGTAGTGGCACGTCCGTGTCGTCCGTGACCAAACCGTGACCAGAGGTCGGTCGAGAGAGAGGCTGATGCCGTGCAGCGCCTGCTCAACACCGCCGACCCCAAGGTGCAGTGCGGAGCCAACAGCCCCACCTGCCACGGCCGACGTGGCCAAGGCCGTGGCCGAGCACCCGCCGGTCCCCGCCGGTCGCACCGCCCCGGCCAGCCCCGCTCCGAGCCCCCATTAGATTCAATCGCCGCCCGCCCCCGAGTGCCCTGGTCTACGCCTTTCGAGAACGACGCACGCGTTGGCGTTAGCGGGCCTCGGCAGGCCGGCTCTCGTGCGCCGGGGCGTCGCGCACGTCGACTTCCACTGACATCTCCGAGATGGTGGTGACTTCGGTGCCGTCGTCCCCGTCACCCTCAGCGGACCGGGCCCGGTCGGCGAGGAACTTCGCTGCCTCCTGGTAGGAGCGTTCCATCAGGTCGTCCTGGCACGACATGTCCCACAAGGCGACCTGGGCTCCCACCGACGGGATCTGGACGATTTTCAGGTCGGAACAGCCATCGGGCATCTGCAGGGCATCGAGGCGGACCCGGGGGATCAACAGGATGGTGAGCGAGTGGCGCAGGATCGCCCCCGGCGACTGGGCGTCGGGCGTGGGCGAGGCGTGGCTGACGGTCAGGACGTAGAGGGTCTCGGCCCCGGCGTCGACGGCCGGTTTGAGGGGGACCGGCTCGGAGAGGGCCCCGTCGAGGTAGAGATGGTCGCCGATCCGCTGGGGAGGGAAGATCCCCGGCAGGGAGGTGCTGGCCATCACAGCATCGACCACCGAGCCGGAGTCGAGGACGACGGGTGAACCGTCCTCGAAGTCGGTGGCAATGATCCGCAGCGGCACCACGGCGTCTTCAATCCGGTCGTACGGCAGGTTCTTGGCGAGGAAGGCGCGCCATTTCTCCGGGGGGAACAGCGACCCCCGGCGCCGGAAGGCGTGGACCATGCGCAGCGGATTCAGAGAGAAGAGATCCCGGGAGCGGACGCCGTGCCACACCTCATGGAGAGCCTCCACCCGTTCGGGGCAGGGGTCGGCGGCGAGAAAGGCGGCGTTGACCGCACCGATCGAGGTGCCGACGAGCACCTCGGGGCGGATGTCTGCCTCAAAGAGGGCGCGGAGCATGCCGACCTGGATGCTGCCGAGGGTCCCACCCCCCGACAGGATGAAGGCGTTCACCGACACGCGGTGTCGCTTGTCCCGGCCCTCCCTGGTCTCACGGGCTGAGTCTACCCAGCGGCGTCGGTGCTGGTCCCAAGCCGCTTTAGCCCGTCGAGCAACTGCAGAAGCAGCCGTTCTTCCTCCACCCCCGCCGAGGGCGCCAGGCACTCCCGGACGGTCGTCTGCAACGCTGTCGAGGGATCGCCCAGCTCGAAGAGCGGCTCGCCACCGCCGCCCTCGAAGCCGGCGTCCACCCGAAGGTGGTGAGCGACAGGCTCGGCCATAGCAAGGTTTCGGTCACCCTCGACGTGTATTCCCACGTAGCCCAGGCCGTGGAAGAGGAGGCGGCCCGATTGGTCGCATCTAAGCTGCTCGGCGCGCCGGTTGCGGCGCCCCCTGTGACCAGCCCGTGACCAAAGGAAGTAGATGGCTGATGTTTCCGCAGGTCAGAAGGCCCGCAAGCCGATCATGGCCGGGAACTGGAAGATGCACCACACGCACCTGGAGGCGATCCAGGTGGTGCAGAAGCTGAGCTACCGGCTGTCGTCGGAGGACTACGAGCGCTGCGAGGTCGTCCTCTGCCCCAGCTTCACGTCGCTACGGTCGGTCCAGACGGTCATCGAGGCCGACAAGCTCCCGATCGGGCTCGGGGCCCAGAACGTGTTCTGGGAGGAGAAGGGCGCCTTCACCGGCGAGGTGTCGCCGCTGATGCTGGTCAAGCTGGCCGTCTCCTACGTGATCGCCGGCCACTCCGAGCGCCGGGAGCTGTTCGGCGAGACGGACGAAATGGTCAACAAGAAGGTGAAGGCCGTCCTGGCCGCCGGCATGACCCCGATCATGTGCGTGGGGGAGACGCTGGAGGAACGGGAGTCGGGGCAGACGGCGGCCAAGGTGTCACGCCAGGTCCAGGCCGGCCTCGAGGGTGTGACCCCCGAGCAGGTCGGCGGCATGGTCGTCGCCTACGAGCCCATCTGGGCCATCGGGACGGGCCGCAACGCCACCCCCGAGGACGCCAACGAGACGATCGGCACGATCCGCTCGATGGTGGCCGGCATCGCCGGGGAAGCGCCGGCGGCCCAGGTCCGGATCCAGTACGGCGGCAGCGTCAAGCCGGGCAACGTCGCCGCCATCATGGCCCAGCCCGAGATCGACGGCGCCCTGGTCGGCGGGGCGTCGCTGGAGGCGGACGATTTTGCCCAGATCGTGCGCTGGGCGTGACGGACGGCGCTGTTAGGCTTGCCACTCACGCCCCCGAAGGAGTTGTGCGCGCGTGCTGAACATCCTGATCATCGTCGTCCACCTCATGGCCTCCGGCCTGATGATGCTGTTCATCCTCCTGCACGCCGGGCGGGGTGGCGGCTTGTCCGACATGTTCGGTGGCGCCAGCGGCGGGTCGATGGCCGGGTCGACGGTGGTGGAGCGCAACCTGGACCGGATCACGGTAGCCACGGCGATCGTCTTCGGCTTCACGACCGTCCTGCTGGCCCTGCGGCTGAAGACCTAGCCGCCAGCTCCCTCCCTCCATGGATCCCACCGAGCCCCCCGAGCGCTCGGATCCGCCTGAACCGCCCGGCCCTTGGGGCGA
>JAUZEY010000219.1 GCA_030838785.1 Actinomycetota bacterium
CTTCCTGCAGCTGCCGGGCGACGATCGCCAGGACGTTGGCCGCCACCTTGGCATGGAACCGCACCTGCCCGTCGGTCGAGTCCGTCACCGGCCCCAGGAGGAATTCCCGCGCCGCTTCGAGGAGCTCCGCAGCCGTCGGCCGCCCGTAGAGGCCCGGGAGGTTCGCGGTATCGCCGGTATCGGCGACGGTCCCTGAGACGGCGGCGGGGTCCAGGAGCTCGAGGAGGTCCCACTCGACCTCGGCGACGCGCCGGCCGATGGCGGCCAGCTCCACCGACCGGTCCGAGCCGGTCAGGTGGGCGGCGGCCTGCTTCATGCAGATGACCCCCCACTGCAGCGTCTTCTCCACCAGCCACCAGTCGAACGTGCGGCGCTCGACGGTTCCGCCCCCGGCCGCCTCGTAGGCCGAGAGGAGTTCGTCGACGGTACCGACGCCGGCCGCTTCGGGCCCGGCGCCGAACCGCCACGCCTTGACGCAGACCCAGGCCAGGTCCTCCACCGGGTCGCCGACGTGGACCAGTTCCCAGTCGATCACCGCCCGGAGCCCGTCCGGCCCGACGATCACGTTGCCCAGCCGGAGGTCGCCGTGCACGATCGCCCGTCCTCCTCCGGACGGTCGGTGACGGTGCAGCCAGCGGAGCGCGGCATCGAACGTCGGGCTGACGTCGTCGACCTCGGCGTACATGTCCTCCACGAACTCCAGGGCGTCGGGCTCCGGCAGCCCCGGAACGGAGACGACGTCGATCCCGTGCAGCCCGGCCATGAAGCCGGCCAGCTGCCCGGTCAGCGCCCGGCGGGCCTCGGCGAAGCCGGCGTCCCGCAGGATGCGCCGGGCCACCGTCTCGCCGTCCACCCGGGCCATGACCATTCCCGCCGTGCCGAGCCGCGCCCCGTCATCCTCCGCGACCACGTCCGGCACCGCCAGCCCGGCGGCCGACGCCGCCCTCATGGCCGCCGCCTCGAGGCCCATCGACCCGAAGTCCGCCGCCCGCCCCGGCGGATCCCGCCGCAGGATGAGCTCCCGCCCGTCCGCCGTGAAGGCCCATGTCTCCCGTGACGCCCCGCCCGACAACCGCTCCAGCCCCTCGACCGGCCCCCCGACGAGAACCGCGAGCCTGGCCGCGACGTTCGCCCCGGCATCGCTGAGCCCGCTCATCCCGGACGTCCACCTCCTGTTACGAAAGGATCAGTCGTTATCCTTGCGTAACGGCCGCCGCCTTGAATCGCCGTCTCCCGACGACGACGTCAGGTGCGATCCCCGGTCTCCTGGCGGCCGAGGGCGTCGAGGCGGGGGGTGAGGCGCTCGAGGTCGTCCCGGGCCCGGCGGATGCGGGCGTCGAGGTCTTCGATGAGCTCCACACCCCGGGCCAAGCGGGCCGTCAGGCTGTCGACGTCGACCTGGCCGCGGTCGAGCTCGGTGAGGATCGCGTCGAGCTCGGCCATCGCCTCCTCATAGGTCAGCTCGGCCGGTGGACGGGCGTCGGTCATTGATCCTCCTCTCGCGAAGTGGCCGAGACGACCGCCGTGGCCGCGCCCTGTCCGAAGACCGTCGTGATGACGTCACCGGCCGCCAGCAGCGCGGCGTCGGTCACAAGGTCCCCGCCGGCGGTGCGGGTCAGGCTGTAGCCGCGGGCTAGGACCCGCTCCGGAGCGTGGGCCCGGAGCTGGGTCAGCTGGCTGGCTGTCGCTCTCGTCGCCTCGGCCAGGGTGCGCTGTGATCCGGTGAGGAGGCGGGCCGACGCGCCGCCGAGGTACTCCTGCCGGGCTCTCAGGCGATCACCGAGATTTACCGGTGAGAGCCGCAGCGCCTTGCGGCCCAGCTCGAGGGTTGAGGCGTCGACGTCCCTCCGGGCGCCGCGGGAGAGCGCTGACGCCCGCACGGCGAGGCCATCGGCGTGCCGGGCGAGGTGGGCGGCGCCGGCGCCGGCCAAGCGGATGGCCCGGTCGGCCACCGTCTGGTCGAAGGCCTCGACCCGGGCCACAAGCGTCTGGGCGCAGGCCGTCGGTGTCGGGCAGGCGGTGTGGGCCACTGCGTCGGCCACGCACCGGTCGGCGGTGTGGCCGATTCCGGTCAGAACGGGGACCGGGCAGGCGGCGATGGCTCGGGCGAGGACGTCGGCGTCGAAGGCGTCGAGCTCGGTGCCGCCGCCCCGCACGAGGCAGGCGACGTCGACCTTGTCGAGGGCGGCGAGGGCCTCGGCCAGGGCCCGCCCGGCCGCCGGTCCCTGGACCGGAGCGTGGAGGAACGTCACGGCGAAGGCGTAGGCCGAGCGGTCGAGCACGCCCAGGAAGTCGCGGTAACCGTCCGAGTCCCGCGATCCGACGAGGCCCACCCGGAGCGGCACGAGCGGGAGCGGCAGGATCCCGTTGCGGTCCAGGAGGCCGGCGGCGGCCAGCGCCCGGATGGTGCGCTCCCGCTCCGCCGCCCGCTGGCCCACCAGCGCCGCCACGTCGACGTTGGATGCCTCCAGGAAGACCCGGCCGTTGTCCCACACGGTCACCGTGCCGTACAGCCGCACCTCCCGGCCCACGGTCAGCTCGGCGCCGGCGTCGGCCAGCTCCGCCTGGAGCCGCCGCCACCGGGTCTTGAAACAGGCGGCGCTGAGGGAGACGTCTCCCCCCTCCCACCGCCCGCCGCCGTGCTCGACGAGGTCGAGGTACAGCGTGCCGGTCCGGTCCTCCATCTTGCGGATCTCCCCCAACACCCACACCGGCCCCCGGAACTCCCGGGCCGCGGCGTTCCGCACCCGGTTGAGCACCTCGCCGACCGTGAACACATCACCCATGCCGGCCGCAGGGTACCGGGGAACCGCCGTGCCGGTCGGCAATGGCAAAGGGGCCGGCGAGGGCGTAGACCTTGTCCCCAAACGTGGAACGCGATAAAGGGTGAGTGCGATGGCCCCCGATCTCGAAGCCCGAATTCGTCAGCTCGAAGACCGCGCCCAGATCAGCGGGCGGGTCATCCAGTACGCGAAGGCGGTCGACCGTCGTGACTGGGAGATGCTCGCCGATTGCCTCACGGATCCCGTCCACGCCGACTACTCCCAGAACGGCATGCCAGCCGCGGACTTCGCCCGCGACGATCTCGTCGGCATCGTGCGCGACGCGGTCAGCGGTTTCACGGCAACGCAGCATCTCAGCCCCAACCACGTGATCGAGTTCGACCAAGACGACCCCAACCGGGCGATCTGCTACTCGTACATGTACGCCCAGCACTACGTCGAAGGCTCAGAGCGCAACGAGTTCATCCTGCTGCGCGGCTCCTACGACAACCACATGGTGCGCGCCGCAAACGGTTGGCGGATCGAGCGCCTGATCCAGCACGTCAGCTGGCGCGAGATCCGCTGAGCCGCCGGAGGTAAGGCCCTCGGCACTCCGGAACAGATCGACGGGGCCCTTCCAGAACGTTAGGGCGCCTGATCTGGTCGTTAGGTCCGGCGCCATGGGAGCAGCTCGCGTGGTCCTGGGGACGGCTTGCCGATGCATGGTGAACGTGAGGACCATCAGATGAGTTTGCGATCCGGCAGTCGTCTCCATCTGTGATCGGAGAGTTCGCCGTGCCGTCCTGGAGGAGAACATGGTGTCAGCACACGATGTAGATGACGGACGCGGGACCGTCGCCGTCCCGCCGATTGTCGACCAGCACAGCTGGGAGGCTGCGTTGGCCGAGTTGCGTTCCCGAGAGAAGGCGGCGACTCGCGAGCTCGACGCCATCGCCGCTGCTCGCCGGCGCCTGCCCATGGTGGAGTTGCCTGACTACACGCTCGAGGGAGCCGATGGCCCGGTCCGGCTGGCGGAGGTATTCGAGGGTAAGCGTCAGCTCATCGTCTACAACCACATGTGGTTCCCAGACGAGGAATGGCAGTGCCCGGGCTGCACCGGGTTCACCAGCCAGTTCACCCGGCTGGAGTTCCTCGACAGCCACGACGCCCGCTTCGTCATCGTCACCCAGGGCCCTCTCGACGAGGCGCTCGCCTACAAAGCCCGGGTGGGCAACAAAATGGCGTGGTACTCCACGGCGAACAGCTCCTTCGGTACCGATATGGGCGC
>JAUZEY010000257.1 GCA_030838785.1 Actinomycetota bacterium
GCGTCGCCGAGCTCGAAGCCCGCTCTTGACGGCGGTCCACCAGTTTCTCCCGGTGTTCGCCGCCGGCGACGCCATCGGCAACCACGTGTTGCGCATCCGCCATGCGCTGCGGGCGGCGGGCTACGAGTGCGAGATCTTCGCCGACGACATCCACCCGCCCGTCCGCAAGTACGCCCGCCACTTCCTCGATTTCAAGGCTCCGGCGGACGGGCGGGGCGTGCACCTGCTCTACCACCTCTCGACCGGGAGCCGGATGGCGGCGTGGCTGGCCGAACAGCCCGTCCCCCTCGCCGTCGACTACCACAACATCACGCCGGCGGAGTACTTCGACCGCTGGCAGCCGGCCGCGGCCGAGGTCGCCCGGGCGGCCCGGGCCGAGATGCGGCGGCTGGCCTCGTCGACCGTCTACGGCCTGGCCGACTCGACGTACAACGCCCTCGAGCTGACCGAGGAGGGCTACCCCGACACGGCCGTGGTGCCGATCCTGATCGACTTCGCCGACTTCGACGCCGCCCCCGACACCGCCACCCTCACCCGCCTCCGCCGCCGGGCCGAGGGCGGCGGCGCCCACTGGGTGTTCGTCGGCCGGGTGGCGGCCAACAAGTGCCAGCACGACGTCGTGGCCGCCTTCGCCGCCTACCGGCAGCTGTTCGACCCCGGGGCCCGGCTGTCGATCGTCGGCGGGCGGACGCTGCTGCTCTACTCCCGGGCGCTGGAGCGCCTGGCCGAGGAACTCGGCGTGGCCGAGGCCGTCGACTTCACCAACGACGTCAAGTTCAACCAGCTGCTGGCCTACTACCGGGCGGCCGACGTGTTCGTCTCCCTGTCAGAGCACGAGGGGTTCTGCGTGCCGCTGGTCGAGGCCATGCACTTCGGCGTGCCGACCGTGGCCTACGCCTGCAGCGCCGTCCCCGAGACGGCGGGCGACGCCAGCCTGCTCCTGCCCGACAAGGATCCGCTGGCGGTGGCGGTGGCGGTGCACCGGGTGCTGTCCGACGACGCGCTGCGCAAGGCAATGATCGAGGCCGGCCATCGCCGGGTGGAACACTTCTCGCTGGAGAACAACCGCCGCCGGCTCCTGGAAGCCCTCGAACCGAGGATCGCCACCCGTGGGTGAAGCCAACGATGGGTAAGGCCAACGATGGGTAAGGGCAGGATCGCCTTCGTGCCGCCCCGCTACGGCGACGACGTGGTCGGGGGAGCGGAGACGGTCCTGCGCCAGGCCGCCGAGCGGCTGGCCGTGCGGGGCTGGGAGGTGGAGATCCTCACCACCTGCGTGCGGGACCACTACACGTGGGCCAACGCCTACCCGGCCGGCACGACCCGGGACGGCGAGCTCACCATCCATCGGTTCCCGGTCGTCCACGGCGACGACCCGACCGGGTGGGACGCCCTCGAGCGGCGGATCCGGGTCGGCGGCACCCTCACCGCCGACGAGCAGTTCGCCTGGATGAACGGCCGCTTCCGGGTGCCGGGCCTGTTCCACCACCTCGTGGCCCAGGCGCATGGCTACCGGGCCATCGTCTTCTCGCCCTACCTGTTCTGGACGACGGTGGTCGGCGCCACCGTCGCCCCCGAGCGCAGCGTGATCATCCCCTGCCTCCACGACGAGAACTACGCCTACCAGGCGCTGTTCCGCCCCCTGCTCGGCGAGTCGGCCCAGGTGTGGTTCATGTCGGAGCCGGAGCACCAGCTGGCCCACCGGATCGGTCCGGTCACGCCGGGTCATCCGGTGACGGGGGAGGGCGTGCTCATCCCTGAGTCCTACGACCCCGACGGGTTCCGGGCCCGGCATGGCATCACCCGGCCCTACGTCCTCTTCGCCGGGCGCCGGGAGGGCGGCAAGGGGTGGACGGATCTGCTCCGGGCCTTCACCCGGGCCGTCCTCCACCACAAGGTCGACCTCGACCTGGTCAGCTTCGGGGTGGGGAAGATCGTCCTGCCGGCGGAGATCGCCGGCCGGGTCAAGGATCTCGGGTTCCTGCCCCAGGAGGAGGTCGGCGACGCTTACGCCGCCGCGGCCGCCTACGTGCAGCCCAGCCTGTACGAGAGCTTCTCCCGCACGATCATGGAGTCATGGCTGGCCGGCACGCCGGTCATCGCCAACAGCGCCTGCGAGGTCGTCCGCTGGCACTGCGAACGGTCGGGCGGCGGGGTCCTCTACGCCGACGACTACGAGCTGGCCCAGTACCTCGCCCTGGTCGCCGAGGGCCCCGAGCGGCTCCGGCACCTCGGCACGATCGGCCGGGAGTACGTGCTGGCCAACTACACGTGGGAGGCCGCCCTCGACCGCATGGAGGCCGCCCTCGAGGAGCTGCCGTGAGTGTCGTGGCCGACTCGCCCCGGGTCGTCGTCTACGGCGAGTACCCGCCGTACACCACACCGGGGGCGGTGGCGACGCTGGCCACCGTCCGGAGCCTCCTGGCCGACGGGCGCGAGATCGAGGTCGTGTCGCCGCAGCAGTCGGCGGCCCATCACCACGCCGACGTCGGTAATCCCAGGGGGGCGGCGAAGCTGGCCCGCCTCGTGGGCGGGGCGGAGCTGGTGGCCCGGCTCGACCCGGGGATCCTCGGCCAGGCCGGCGGCGCCGGTCCGGCTGCCGCCCGGGCCGCGGTGGGTCTGGCCGTGCGCCGGTCTCGTGCGGCCACGATCCATCTCTCGCCGTTGACTGCGCCGCCGGCGGGCAAGTGGGTCCGGACCGTGCTCGGCCCGGCCGACCGGGTCGTGGTCGCCTCGGCCGAGGACGCCGGGCGGCTCCGGGCGGCCGGGCTCGCCGGCCCCGAGCTGTCGGTGACGGAGGAGGCGTGGTGGCTTCCGCCGCCGGCCGCGGTGTCGCCGGAGTCGGGGTCGGACGGGTCGGGACCGTCGGGCCGCGCCGACGCCTGGCCGGTGGCCGCCGGGGCCGCCCGGGAGGACATCGAGGCCGAGGTGCGCCGGCGGGCGGCCGGCGACCGGGACTCCGACACCGCCAACCCCGTGTCGGCGTCGTGGCCGCTCCACATGGTGGCTCCGCTCGCCCCGGCACCGACCGGCTCGTCCAAGCCGCTCTTCCGGATGGTGAAGCGCTCGGTACACCGGCTGATCGGCTGGGAGGTCGTCCCCATCGTCGAGCAGCTCAACCACCTGCAGCGGGCGACGATCGAAGCGATCGACCGCCAGACCTCCGACGCGACCCAGCCCGGCGCCACGGACAAGGCGGCCCGGCGGCGCTAGACGTCCGCGGAAGGGCGGGGGGCCGCGGGCAGCAGGTCGTAGATCTGGTCGGCCAGGACCGGCGGATCGTCGGGGACGGCGATGATCTTGGGCCGGTCGGGGGCCCGGGCGTCGAGGCGGGCCAGGGCGGCGGCGGTGGGCGATGTGAGGAGCACACGGCAGTGGGCAGCGGCGTCGCGGCAGAGGAGGATCCCGAGGCGGCGGGCCTCGGGGCCGGGCAGGGGCCGGTCGGCGTCGAAGCCGGAGGCGACGAGGTCGCCGTAGGCGGCCCGGACCACGGCGCCGAGTCCTTCGTGGAGAGCACCGGTGCGCTGGGCGTGGCCGTAGAGGCCGGCGAGGTAGGCGTCGTGGGCGACGACGATGCCGCCCCGCCGGCGCCGGAGGACGGCCAGGGAGCCGGTGTGGTGGGCGTCGTCGGCCAGGACGTAGACGACGTCGTCGAACGGACCCTCGCAGTCCTCGACCGCGTCCAGGGCCGCCAGAGGGTGGACAGGAACGCCCGGCGGCCCCTCCAGCCGGCGCGGCGTCCGCCCGGCGTCGCCCGGCCGGTCGGCGAAGGCATGAACCTCGAGATCGGACCGGCGGGCGAGGGCCTCGATCAGCCGGAAGCTCGACGCCGCCCGGGCCCCGCCATCCGGCGGCAGCGCGGCCGCCACCGCCACCCGCCGGCGACCGGCCTCCCCCGCCACTGACCGGCCCCCGGGGGCCGACGGGCAAGCAGAGGCGGCGGCGTTGCCTGGCCCGGCGTCGGCTTCTGGGGACGGATCGTCCCGCAAAACCGGGACGATCCGTCCCGAGAAGGGGAGCGGGTCCGGGTCGGCCGAGGCGGGGTCGGCGGCCGAAGGCCGCTGGAGGGGCGGCGGTCGGCGGACGGAAGGGGGTCGTTCGGTCAGGAGGCGGTCGTAGGTGGCGGCGGTGATCTTGGCCACATCGGCCCAGGTCGCGGGCGGGTTGCCGGCGGCGGCGAGCAGGCGGGCTCGGAAGGCGTGGTCGGTCAGGGCCCGTTCGATGGCCCGGGCCATCGCCGGCGGGTCGGTCGGGTCGAAGAGGGCATCGGGGCCGACGATCTCGGGGAGGGACGACGTCGCGGCGGCCAGGACGGGGGCGCCGCAGGCCAGGGCCTCGGCGACCGGCAGGCCGTAGCCCTCGTAGAGCGACGGGAACACGAACAGTTCGGCGCCCTGGTAGAGGAGGAGCAGCACGTCGTCGGGCACGAAGCCGGTGACGCACAGCCGGTCGGCGATCCCCAGTTGGCGGGCCCGGTGGAGCAGGTGGTTCCGCTCCTCCGGGTCGGGGATGGCGGAGACCACCAGCGTGGGGCGGGCCCGCGGCCCGGGGTCGACGAGGCTCCACGCCTCGAGGAACGGCTCGAGGTTCTTCCGCCGGTCGTAGCTCCCGACGTAGAACACGAACGGCGGCTGGAGCCCGGGCAGGGCCTTGGCCGCCGCCGCGGCGGCGTCGGCCCGGGAGCGGGGCGGCACGAACCGGGGGCTGGTGCCGGTGCCGGCGACCACGACCCGGTCAGGTTCGAGCCCGAGGTGGGCAATGGCGTCGTGGCGGGTGGCGCGGGAGTTCGTGAGGACGGTGTCGGCCGTCCGCAGGAGCTGGATCCGGGCCCGGTAGCGGCGACGGCGGCCCGGGTCCTCCAGGTACGACTCCGGCATGAGCCAGGGGATCAGGTCGTGGAACGTGACGACCCATGGAGTCCGGGCGGCCCGGGCGGCCGGCGGCAGGAGCCGGTCCAGGGGCACGCCCATCTCGAACAGGGAACCGGTGTGGAGCAGGCGGGCCGCCGACCAGTCGACCTCGTCCGAGGCCACGAGCTTGTCGCTCGTGACAAAGCGCTCCGCCGCTTCGGGCAGGGCCAGGTCGGGGTTGACGACATAGGCCCCGACATGGCCGGGGGAGACATCCTCCAGGGCCAGCGCCAGGTCGAGGACGTAGCGGGCGATCCCGCGGTGGCGCT
>JAUZEY010000263.1 GCA_030838785.1 Actinomycetota bacterium
CGAACATGATCGTCACGTTGGACCGCAGGCCGATGGAGTGGGCCACCCGGTGGACCTCGAGCCACTCGTCGGTGTTGACCTTGTCGGGGCAGATGACGGCCCGTACCTCGTCGTCGAGGATCTCGGCCGCGGTGCCGGGCAGCGTGGCCAGGCCGGTCGCCTTGAGGCGGGCCAGGTACTCGGCCAGCCCCATGCCGAGGCGGCGGGCGCCCTCGAAGACCTCGAGGGCGGTGAAGCCGTGGACGTGGATCTGGGGCGCGACCGCTTTCACCGCCCGGGTGACCTCGAGGTAGTAGTCGCCGTCGAAGCTCGGGTGGATGCCGCCCTGGAGGCAGACCTCGGTGGCGCCGCAGTCGACGGCCTCGAGGACCCGGCGCTGGATCTCCACGAAGTCGAGGAGGTAGGGGTCACCCCGGAGGTTGAGCGACAGCGGACCTTTGGAGAAGGCGCAGAAGCGGCACTTGAACGTGCAGACGTTGGTGTAGTTGATGTTCCGGTTCCGCACGAAGGTGACGACGTCGCCCACCGCCGTGCGCCGCAGGTCGTCGGCCAACTGGCACACGGCGGCCAGCTCCGGCCCCCGGGCGCCGAGCAGGGTGACGATCTCCTCCACGCCGACCTGCTGGCCGAGCTCCACGCCGGCGAGCACCTCGCCCACCGGTCCCCCGGCCCGGGGTGTCCCGGATAGCGCGAGGAGGTCGGGCGGGGAGACGGTGCCGCCCGCCGACCAGGCGTGCTCCCGGGCCAGACCCTCACCGTCGGAGGCGCACTGCACCGGGAAGCGGACGTCGGGGTGGAGCCACTCGTCGGGGCGGCAGGCGTACTCGGGGTAGACGGTGAGCCGGGGAGCGAGGACCTTGCCGGCGGCCTCGGTGGCCAGGCGCAACCGGTCGAGCTCCGGCCACGGCCGCTCGGGGTTCACGTGGTCGGGGGTGACGGGCGAGACACCGCCCCAGTCGTCAATGCCGGCGTCGACGAGGGCGCCGAGGTCGGAGGCCAGGTTGGGCGGCGCCTGGAGGTGGACGGCCGGGTCGAGCAGCAGCCGGGCGACGGCCACCGTCCAGAGCATCTCCTCGGGCGGGCACGGCGGGTCGTTGGCCATGCCCGTCCCCGGCTTGGGGAGGAAGTTCTGGACGATGACCTCCTGCACGTGGCCGTGGCGCTGGTGGGAGGCGTCGATGGCCAGGAGCGTGTCGAGGCGCTCGTCCCGGGTCTCGCCGAACCCGACGAGGAGCCCGGTGGTGAACGGGATTCGGGCCTCGCCGGCCGCTTCGAGGGTGGCCAGGCGCCGCTCCGGCGTCTTGTCGGGGGCCAGGAAGTGGGGCCCGCCGGTCTCGCCGAGCCGGGCGGCGAGCGACTCGAGCATCATGCCCTGCGACGGCGAGACGGCCCGGAGGCGCTCCAGTTCGGCCCGGGGAAGGGCGCCGGCGTTGGCGTGGGGGAGCAGGCCCGTCTCGGCCAGCACGGCCCCGGCCGCCGCCACGAGGTAGTCGACGGTCGAGCCGTAGCCCCGGGCCGCCAGCCACTCCTGAGCGGCGGGATAGCGGTCCTCGGGCGCTTCGCCCAGGGTGAACAGCGCCTCCCAGCAGCCCGCCGCCCGGCCGGCCAGGGCGATGGCCAGCACCTCGTCGAGCTCGAGGTAGGGCGACTCCAAGCGGGCCGGCGGCTTGGCGAAGGTGCAGTAGCCGCACCGGTCGCGGCACAGCATCGTCAGCGGTATGAACACCTTGGGCGAGAACGTGACCCGGTCGCCGTGGGCGCCGTCGCGGCGGCGGGCCGCCTGCGCCATCAGCTCCGGCAGCGGTGCCCGGAGGAGGTCGTGCCGGTCGAAAGCGGGAGCGGCGGCCATGGGCGGACAGGGTAGTGCCCCCCACCAAATCTCCGGCAACGTCACACTGGGATGGTGCGGGAGTGTCATTGCCAACTCTGCGGCCGGCGGCCGGCGGTCGATCCGCTGGCCGGCCACGTCGCCCGGCGGGGCTGGAGCGTGGTGTCGGTGCCGGCCGGGGGCCGCCGCCCGGCCTACGCCTACACCGTCGGGCTGTGGCACAGCTTCGCCCATGCCGAGGCGTCGGTCTTCGGGCGCGACGACCGGGAGATGGTCCGCTGGCTCGACACGGTCGGCGGGGAGGTCGAGGCGGGCCGGGTCCTCCATCCCGACCGGCAGGCCGACGACATCCTGGCCGGTGTCGCCGGCGACGGGGTCGAGGTCTTCCCCCGTCCGGCGCTGGCCAGCTGGCACCGCCACCTCTTCGGGGCGGCCCTCGCCTTCTACCGGGGTCAGCCCGTCCCCATGCTCCAGCTCGTATGGCCCGATCACCGCGGGGTGCTGCCCTGGGAGCCGGGCTGCGCCGAGGACTGCCTGGCCGCCCAGCCCTGGCTGTGGGACCGGGTCACGGCCGCGCCGGCGCCCGACGGCTGGTCCTTCCCCGTCTCGCCCGACGCCCTCGTGCTGACCACCAAGGCCATCGCCTTCGACGGGGCGGCGGTGGCGGGGGTGGTCCACGACGAGGAGGGCGAGTGGCAGTTCCTCGACGACCCTGCCGTCGACATGGAGGACCTCACGATCGTGCACCTCGCCCACGTGGTCGCCCTCCGCCCCGAGGTGGTCTCGGCCGGCGACCTGCCGGCCGGTTTCGAGGCCTGGCTCGACGGCGCCGGGCAGTGGGTCCATGAACCCCTCGACGACCCCGAAGGTCCTTAAGATGCCCCCCACGATGTTGCGGGCGCAGGGAATCGTGATGCGGTACGGGCCGCGCACCGCGGTGTCCGAGGTCGACCTCGAGGTCCGGCCGGGGGAGATCCTCGGGCTGCTCGGCCCCAACGGCGCAGGGAAGACGACGCTGCTGCGCCGGCTGGCCGGGCTGCTCCCGGGCCACGCCGGCACCGTACAGATCGGCGCGGGGCAAATCGGCGCGGGCGACCTCGACGGCGGCGACCCCGCCGTCGACCCGGGGGCCAGAGCCCGCATCGGGTACCTCCCCGAGGACCCGCCGCTGTATCCCGACGACATCGCCCACCAGTACGTCGCCTACCTGGCCGGGTTGTCGGGCGTGCCGAGGGGGAGGCGGAAGGCGGCCGCGGCCGAGGCGCTGGAACGGGTCGGGGCCGAGAAGCTGGCCGGCCGCCTCATCGGGCGCCTGTCCAAGGGGCAGCGCCAGCGGGTGGCGCTGGCCGGCGCCATCGTGCACGGCCCCGACGTCCTCCTCCTCGACGAGCCGTCGGAAGGGCTCGACCCCCGCCAGATGGTGGCGCTGCGGACGCTGCTGGCCGACCTGAAGAAGAAGGCGTCGATTGTGTTCTCCACCCACCTGCTGGCCGAGGCGCAGGCGGTCTGCGACCGGGTGGTGGTCATCGACCTGGGCCGCATCGTCCTCGACCGGCCGACCGGTGCGGCCGTGACCGCCAACCGCCTGCGGGTCGAGGTGACCGGTGCACCGGCGGCCGACGTGAGGGCCGCGCTGCTGGCCGTGCCCGGGGTCTCCGCCGTCGACGGCCCCGGGGGCGGAGGTGTCCCCCCCGGGACGGTGTGCACGGTCACGTCGCCGGCGGTGGCGGAGGCGATCGCCGCCGATGTCTGCGGCCGGGGTTGGAAGCTCCGCCAGCTCGCTCCCGCCCGCGACGACCTCGAAGCGGCGTTCCTCGCCGCCGTGGCCGGCACACTGTCCGTAGCGGCTCCCGCCGCCATTGTCGGGGGGACACCCCCCGGCCCCCGGGCGACATGAAGGGCCGGGCCTGGCCGTTGCGGGGCGCGCTGCGGATCGCCCGCCGGGAGCTGCGGGCCTACCTCGTCGCTCCCTGGGCCTACGGGGTGGCCGTCATCTTCCTCGTGCTCACCGGCACGATCTTCTTCGTGGTGGCCGACGGCTCCCGGGAGGCCAGCCTGCGGTTCTGGTTCCCCAACCTGGCCTTCGTGCTCATCGTGACGGCGCCGATCGTCACCAGCCGGCTGGTGGCCGAGGAGTGGCGCAGCCGCCACCTCGACATCCTCCTGGCCCGGCCCATCAGCCCCGCCGCGCTGGTGGTGGGGAAGTGGCTGGCCGCCGTCGGCTTCTTCGCGCTGCTGCTGGCTCCGACGCTGGTGTACGCCGTCTTCCTGGCCATCTGGGGCACCCCGGACTGGCCGCCCATCGTCGCCTCCTACGTCGGTGCGCTGCTGCTCGTCGCGCTCTTCGCCGCGGTCGGGACCATGTCCAGCGCCCTCACCCCGACTGCGGTGGCGGCCGGGCTCGGCGGCTTCGCCGTGCTGGTCGTGGCCCAGCTGGCCAACAACGTGCCGGCCGTCCACGGCATGTCCTTCCAGCCCCACCTGGAGAGCTTCGCCCGCGGCGCCCCGGGGCTCGAGGACGCCGTCTACTTCGTCACGGCCACGCTCGCCCCTCTGATCGTGGCCGCCGCCTGGCAGACGGTGCGCCGGCGCGGCGCCACCCCGCTCCGGGGCGGCCGGCTCCGGGCCGCGGCGTTACCGGCCACGGTGTTGGCCGCCACGTTGGCCCTCAACCTGGTGCCGGTCCCCGCCAGTGCCAGGGTCGACTTCACCGCCAGCGGCCGATTCACCCTGTCGAAGCCCTCCAAGGAGGTCCTCCACAACGTGAAGCAGCGGGCGACGATCACCGCCTTCGCCCCTGAGGGGACGGCCCAGGCCCGCGACGCCGAGGTGCTCCTGGCCCAGTTCCGCCGGGCCAACGCCAACATCCACACCCGGGTGCTCGACTTCGCCAAGGCCCAGGGAGAGGCCCTGCGGCTCGACGCCCAGGACGACGGCGAGGTCGCGGTCGAGATCGGCGAACGGAAGGAGGTCGTGGCCCCTCTCCTCGAACAGACCGTCACCAGCGCGCTCCAGCGCCTCGCCCGTCCCAAGCCGCAGACGCTGTGCGGCCTGGCCGGCGACGGCGAGCGGGAACTCGACAGCGAGCTGCCCCAAGGGCTCCAGCTCGCCCGCCTCGCCGCCGAGCGCAACGGCGTCGCCACCCGGCGCCTCGACCTGACCGTGGCCACACAGGTCCCCGCCGACTGCACGATCCTGGCCCTGGTGGCGCCGACGGCGGCGTTGCTCCCGAACGAGATCCAACTCCTCAACAACTACATGGCCGCCGACGGCAAGATGTTGATCCTGTCGGAGCCGGGGGGCCCGAACCTCGACGCCATCACCACCCGCTGGGGCCTGCGCTTCCTCCCCGGGGTCGTCTTCGACCCCGAACGGGCCGCCGCCGGCGACCCGACCTCGTTGCTGGTCAACGACTTCCCGACCGAATCGCCGGTCTCCAAGGGCGTCGACGGAGCGGCGCTGGTGACCGCCGGCGGCATCACCACCAGCGCCAGCGCGGACACCGGCCTCACCGTGTCCCGCGTCATGCAGTCCAGCGCGCATTCGTGGTTGGAGCTGAACCCGGCGGCGACGCCGCCCACCTACGAGGCGGACAAGGGCGACCGGGCCGGGCCGGTCGTGCTGGCCGGCGCCGCCGACCGCTCCGAGGTCAAGGCGGGCGGGGAGACCCGGCTGTCGGGCGGTGGGGCGAGCATCGCCCGCACCCGGCTCCTGGCCTTCACCGATGCCGACTGGGCGTCGAACGCCTTCCTGGACCGGCGTTCCAACGCCCGTCTACTGGCCAACGGCCTCAACTGGCTGGCCGGCGAGGAGGATCTGGTGGCCGTCGGCGGGGTCGACCCCGACCTCCGCCGGCTGGAGCTCACCCCGGCTCAGCGGCGCCTGATGGGCATCGGCTCCATCGGCGCCGTCCCGGCCGCAGTGCTGCTCGTCGGCGCCGGCGTATGGCTCCGCCGGCGCCGACGCTGACGATCAGCGGTTGGTTCGGGTCGACACCATCTGCGGCGTCGCCTTGGCGGTGGTCACGTCGTCGGGCAGGAGGGCCGTCTCGAGCAGCTGGGTCAGGTACTCGACCCGGTCCCGCAGCTCGTCGTTGGTGGCCTCCAGAACGCCGAGGCGGTCGAGGACGGCCTTGTCGTCCTGCGAGCGCAGCACGACCATGCCGAGCCCGGTGAGGATCAGGGCACCGATCCCGCCGGTCAGCACGTAGGGCATCTGGGCCGCCACCTGGATCTCGTCCCGGATGTTGGCGTAGCCGATGACGAGGACCACGAGGGCCGCCGTCACCAGGACGCCGGCCACGAGCTGGCGGGCGTGGTCTCGCTTCAGTCGCTCCATTGCTGTGCTCTTCCTTTTATGAGAACGCCCGTGCGAGGCGCTGTCCGACGAAGATGATCCCGAGGGCGAGGGCCGCCATCAGGTAGAGGTCCCGCACCCATTCCGCCGTCTTGGGACCGAGTTCGGTGACGGCCACCGCCGCCTGTTGCCGCACCGCCCGCGCCGCGGCCGACTGGCCGCCGCCGGTTCCGGT
>JAUZEY010000271.1 GCA_030838785.1 Actinomycetota bacterium
TTCTTGGTGCTGTGGCGGATGGAGCTGTCGTTGCTCTCCCGCGAGATGGCTCAGGCGGTCGGCCGGATGGGCGAGTACGGCACTGCCTTGGAAGACGAAGGCCGGCTGGTCGCCCGCTATCACGTCGTCGGGGCGCATGGCGGCGCGTGGATCTACGACGTCGACTCCCACGAGCAGTTCGAGCAACTGCTGGCCAGAGCGCCGATCTTCAATTTCGCCCGGTACGACGTCTATCCGCTGGCGGAGATGGCGTCCAGTCGCAGGGAGGGTGGATGAGCGAGGCTCGTAACCGAAGCCTGGTGTCAGCCAGGCATCTACTGATCACCCAACGCCTTCGGCAGCGCCGTGACGATCTCGGCCTGACCCAGAAGCAGATCGTGACCAGGCTTGCGCGGTGCGGGCTGCAGACCACCAACCGGGCGCTGTCGAGCCTGGAACACGGCTCAGGCCTCGACGTCGCGAAGTTGCCCGAGCTGGCCATCGCGCTGGACTGCACCGTCACCTACCTGCTGGGGCTAACCGACGACCCGCACAGCTGGCAGCCGGCCGAGTCACCGGCCGGACCAGCGGCTGATCGGGCGCCGGAGGTGGGACGCCCGGCGCCGGCCCCAGCCCTGCCTGCTCCAACGTCAGTTCGCGGCTCAGCTGGGCAATCGCTGATCCTAGGGGAGGGTTTTCCCGATCATCCCCGGCGGCGCGAATAGTCCCTCGGCTTCCCGCGCGACCTCAGCTGACATCCGCTCCAATGCCATTCCGCTGTGCACCAGAACGTGGTCTCCGGGCAGCAAGGGCCCGCTCAGCAGGCTCAGATCGATCTCGCGCAGCACGCCGGCGACCTCGACCAGGCCGACGCTGCTGCCCTCGTCGATCGACACGATGCGCCCCGGCAGGCCTAGACACATGACGTGCCACCCTCAGGCACTGCGGGCGTCTTCGATGGCGCCAGCCCGGTCCGCGCCAACCCCGTCCGCACCGGTCCCGTCCCGCCGGTCCTCGGCATCGCCAGCGCTGCCCATCATCTGCAAGCCGGCCAACGCCTGCTGCGCCCCAGCCTCGTCGATCCGCTCGAGGGCGAATCCCATATGGATGAGGATCCAATCACCGGGGGAGAGGTCGGGGTCGGCGAGCATGCCGAGGTTGATCGGACGCTGCGCTCCGAGCACGTCGACCAGCGCGAGCTGGCCGGCGTTGCCCGCCATGATTTCCACGACCCGTCCCGGAATTCCCAAGCACATGTCAGAGCGCCGCCAATCGCTGGTTGAGCAAGGTTCGCACGGCCTCGACAGCCCTCGGCACCGCCGCCGACACCACCTCGGACAGACCGATGCCTTCCTCGACATTCGCCGGCTGGCAGCCGACCAGATAGGTGGGCGGCAGGGCGCCACCGAGCTGGCGCACGCTGGCCAACACCGCGACCGGGGCCATGCCGTGCGGATCGAAGTCTGCCGAGCCGAGATCGTCCTGGCCCACCTCGAGCACGGTGATCGCGCCAGCCGCGCCGGAACCCGGAACGGCGTCAACGAGCACCAGCGCCCGGTACCCGTCGAGCAGGTCGTAGGCCAGGTGCATGCCGCGGATGCCGTAGTCGACGACCTTGACGTGGCTGGGCAGGTCGTCCTGGGTGACGAGGCGGCGGACCACCTCCGGCCCGAAGCCGTCATCGCTCAGGAAGAGGTTTCCGATCCCCGCCACGAGCACCTGGTCGGCCACGTCAGGGCTGGTTCTCCGCGCGCGGAGTGCCGGCTTGATGGGCGGGTCCGACCATGTCGTCGTCCAGGTCGGTCTCGGGCATCTCACTGGCAGGTTGCTCGTCCGACGGCGAACCGGTAGCCCCGCGTGGGGTGTCCGCCGGATCCGACGCCTTCATCTCGTCGTCTTCGACCGGGCCGGTCGCGCCGGCCACCTTGGCGCCGCCCTTCACCGACTCCTCTTTTCCGTCGATGTCGGCGGACTCTCTTCGGCCTTCGTACGGCGGCACCGTCTTGCCCGTCGTGTCCACGCCCTCGGGCCCGCACGGATCGCCCGGACCGTTCGGATCAAGCGTCATCTTTCGCCCTCCTCAGGCTCAGCCGCCGCCGGACTGCAGGTCCGGCGAGTCGGGGTGTTGGGATGACTGCGGAAGGACTCCGGTGTCGGACTCCTCGTCCGCCTCGCCCGCGGGACGGTCCACCGGCCCGCCGCCTGGCTCGTCGGAGCCGGTGTCGCGGGAACCCTTCGGCCCGCGTTCTGCCTGTGGCTCTTCCTCGAGCTGCTCGCCTGGTTCTTGGCTCATCAGGTCCTCTTCCTGGTGCTCACAACTTCGCGGTGCTCAGATCGCGTTCGGCGGTGGTGCTCACATCGCGCGCATCTTGAGATATCTCTTGATGTCCGGGATCGACTGCAGGCCGATGACCGCAGCGGCCACGCCGGCCGCCAGACCGGCGAGGGCTGTGAACCTGCCTAGAGCTTTCACGATCGACTCTCCTCTCGGTTGGCGATTTCGGACTCGGCGGGCATCGGCTCGAGCTCGTCCGGTGCGAAGTAGAAATAGCGGCCGTACCACTCGTGCAGGTCGCTGGCAGGGTCGTCAAGCAGGACCAGCGCGACGTGGGTGTCTCCATCGACGTCGCTGAGAACGGCGCTGACCCGCGCTAGTTGCTCGGCGAAGAACAGGTCCTGAGCGTCGGCCCGACGAGACGGGTGCACCCGGACCAGGCTGCCCTTCGCCACCCGGACGCCATCGATCAGCACGCTGTCCGTCTCGGGCCGGACGCTCTCGTCGGCGGCCGGGTCCCACCAGGGGACGTCACCGGTCTCGAAGCCCGTCGGCTCGAGGTTGCGGCCGTCACCGGTC
>JAUZEY010000282.1 GCA_030838785.1 Actinomycetota bacterium
CGTCGCCGGCCAGTCGCTCACCGCCGTCCTGCGCTCCCCGAACGGAACCGTCGAACTGATGTTCGCGGTCGCGCTGCTGGCCCTCGTCCTCCACCCCCAGAGCCGGGAGTACCAGAAGATCTGGTTCTCGTAGACCTTCGGCTCCGTCACCAGCACCGGTCCACCTTTGGAAGGGGAGGTGGACACTAAATTACAGACTTGTGATTTCGGTCTGGGATCGGCGGGCTGTCCCCCTTTCTGACCGGTTCGGGGCCGACTCGGGGATCATCGCCGGCATCGTCGGGCTCCTGACCATGATGGTGGGCATCGGCGGCCTGTCCACCTTGGCCCAGGGGGGGCGCGAGACGGCGGCGGAACTGGCCCCGGCGGCCGCCGTGACCCCGATCAGGCCGCTGGCCGTTCCGGCGGCCCCCGCCGCCCCGGCGGCCCCTCCCTCGCCCGCCCCGGCGCTGCCCCGGGGCAAGGGCATGTGGCTCCACTACCTCCGCCAGGCGGCGGGCAACGACCCGGCGGCCCTCGTGGCCCAGGCCAAGGCGACCGGCCTCTCCCACGTCTACCTCCGGCTCGGCTCCTCGAAGGACGGGTTCTACGGCCAGGGCGACCTCGACCGGCTCCTGCCGGTGGCCCACGCCGCCGGCCTGGCCGTGGTCGGGTGGGACTTCCCCTACCTGTTCGACGCCGAGGCCGACGCCCGGCGGGCGGCTGACGAGATCGCCTACACCACGCCGACCGGCCAGCGGATCGACGCCTTCTCGGCCGACATCGAGACCCGCACCGAAGGCGTGAACATCTCGGTGCCGGTGGCCGACACCTACAGCCGCCGGCTGCGGGAGCTGGCCGGGCCGGGCTACCCGCTGGTGGCCACCGTGCCCCGTCCCCATTACAACAGTGGCTATCCCTACGCCGAGATCGTGCGGCAGTTCGACGCCGTGGCCCCGATGGTCTACTGGCTGGGCCGCGACCCGGCGGGCGAGGTCGACCAGGCGGTCACCGACCTCGCCGGCCTGGGCAAGCCGATCATGCCGGTCGGCCAGGCGTACGATGCGGGTCCCGAGGGCGGGCCGCCCGGCCCGCCGCCGAAGGAGCACCTCGTGCGCTTCATCCAGGCCGCGCAGACCCGGGGCGTCACCGGTTTCTCGTTCTGGGTCTGGCACACCGCCACCCCCGACCAGTGGGCCGCCATCCGGGAGGCCCACAGCTGACGCCGCCGGCGCCACCCGGCCGTTCCCCGGCGGCCGTGCGGGTTCCGTCGCGCCGTCCGGCCCGGCCGGCGGTCGCCGCGGCCCTGACCCTCCTCCTCGCACTGGCCGGATGCTCGACCGGCGGCGGAGGGGATGCCGCTCGGCCGTCGGGCGGGCCGACGGTGACGTCCATCCCGACGGGGGGCTCGGCCCCCACGGCGGGGCCGGACGCCGATCCCACGCCGGACGGGCCGGCCGCGCCGCCCGCCCCGGAGACGCCTGCCGGGGGCGAGCCGGGGACCACCCCGCCGACCACCGCCCCCGCCGCTCCGACCACCACGACGGTGCCCCCCGACGGGAGCCTGGTACCGGGCATGCAGGGCGACGCCGTGCGCCAGCTCCAGCAGCGCCTCGTCGTCCTCCACTACGACCCGGGCCCGCTCGACGGCCATTACGGCGGCGGGCTGGCGTCAGCGGTGATGGCCTTCCAGAAGGTGGCGGGCATGCCCCGGACCAGCCGGGCCACGCCCGACGTCCTGACCGGGGTGGCGGCGGCCACCGACCCAGGTCCGATGCTGCCCGACGGCGGGGCCACCCGCATCGAGATCGACATGCCGCGCCAGGTCCTCTTCTACTGGCGGGACGGGGCGCTGCTTCGGGTCTTCCCCATCTCCACCGGAACCGGACGTCACTACTGCGAGAACGGGGACTGCGGCGTGGCGGTGACCCCGAGCGGCTCCTTCCGGATCGAGCGCCGGATCCGCGGGAAGCACAAGAGCCCGCTCGGCGTGCTCTACGACCCGCTCTTCTTCACCGGCGGCTACGCCATCCACGGCTCGCCGTCGGTGCCGGCCTACCCCGCCTCCCACGGCTGCGTGCGGATCCCGCTGCACGTCTCGGGCTGGTTCTACGACAACGTTCCCAACCGCACTCCCGTCTACGTGGTCGGCGGGAGATATCCGGCCACCCCGCTGCCCCCCGAACCGCCCGCGCCTCCCCCGGCTCCCCCGGCCCAGCCCGCCGCCGACAGTCCGCCGCCGGCCCCCGGCCAGACCCCTCCGCCGAGCGAACCGGCGCCCGCGCCCGCCCCGTCCTGAGCGGACCTCCTTCATTTGCCGGCTTCATCTGCCGGCTGCCACGGCCTGCCGGGGTGCGATGCGGGCGATGCTGTTGGCGTGGGTTTCGGCGAACCAGACGGTGCCGGCGATACCCCCGGTGATCCCTTCCAGTTGCCGGTAGCCGTTGCCCACGGCCAGTTCGGTGACCTGGCCCGAAGGAGTGATGCGGCCCACCTTGTCGGTGCCGAGATCGGTGAACCACAGGTTCCCGTCGGCCGCGGCCACGATGTTCTTGGGCGAGGAGTCCTTCCCCAGCGGGAACTCGTGGATCGTCCCGTCGGTGGCGATCTGGCCGATCTTGGTCGTTCCGTGCTCGGTGAACCACAGGTGGCCGTCGGGGCCGGGGG
Source organism: Actinomycetota bacterium (assembly GCA_030838785.1). Taxonomy (GTDB): domain Bacteria; phylum Actinomycetota; class Acidimicrobiia; order IMCC26256; family BP-133; genus BP-133. Next base: position 2,647 of record JAUZEY010000282.1, read on the forward strand.
TGATGCCCTCCGGCCCGCTGGCGGACGACGGGAGGCGAAACTCGGTCAGCACCCCGTTCATGGTCAGGCGCCCGATCTTGGCCGTCCCCTGCTCCGTGAACCACATGTTGCCGTCGGGCCCGGCGGTGACTCCGTAGGGCTGCGGGGAAGGGGGTCCGGAGAATGGAATGGCGAACTCGGTCAGCTGACCGGCGGGCGTGAGCCGTCCGATCTTGTTGGCCCGCTGCTCGGCGAACCAGAGGTCGTGGTCCGGTCCGACGGCGATGCCGTACGGCGCACTCCGGGCATTGGGGAGGGCGAACTCGCGGAATTCGCCCGCCGGGCTGATGCGGCCGATCTTGTTGCCGGCGAACTCGGTGAACCAGACATTCCCGTCGGGACCGGTCACCAGGTCGTAGGGGCCGGCCCGCGCCGTCGGAACGACGAACTCCTCGATCGCGCCGCTCGCCGAGGTGCGGCCGATCCGCCCGGACGTGAACTCGGTGAACCACATCTGGCCGTCGGGTCCGGTGGTGATCCTGACCGGTTCGCTGTTCCTCGTCTTGAGCGAGATCCGGTCGACGGCCGGCCCCCGGCCGGCGCCACAGGCCGTCGCGGCCAGCGCGAGCGCGGCGAGGACGACGAGCCCTCTGGGTTGCATAGACATGTGCGTGCCTCCTCTTCGGTGGACCTCGACGTCACCCATGCAGGAGCGG
>JAUZEY010000283.1 GCA_030838785.1 Actinomycetota bacterium
AAGGAGCTGCTCAAGGTGCTGACCGCCGCCGAGCGCCGGCTCGACAAGGTCCAGGCCGGTCCCCTCAGCCCGATCAAGAAGGACCTGCAGACGCTGCTGCGGATGCTCCACGCGTCGGGCGAGGGGCGCTACAGCCAGGTGTCGAAGAAGAACCTGGCGCTGGCCGGCCTCGGCGTCCTGTACCTGGCCTCGCCGCTCGACCTGATCCCCGACTTCCTGCCCGGCGGGTTCACCGACGACGCCGCCGTCATCGGCTTCGTGCTCCGCAAGTTGCGGACGGAGCTGGCCGCGTTCGAGGCCTGGGAGCAGGGGATCGTCGACGTGTAACGGCGCGCCGGCGGCGGCGGCGCTACGGGAGCCAGGACGGGTGGTGGTAGCCGCTCTGGCGGGCCAGCAGTTTCGAGGCGCCGTCGCGCCACAGCCACAGGGAGACCGGGTTGTCGGCGGCGCTGGCGCCGTACCCCGACCGGGCCGAGGAGTAGAGCAGGGCGTGGCCGCCCGGGTCGAAGGCGGCCCGGTCGACGAAGTCCTCCCCCCGGGGGAGGCGGAGGACGGCCCGGCGGACGTCGCCGTTCTTGTCCAGCAGCACGAGGCTGCGGCGGGCCTGCTCGCCGGACGGGCCGCAGCGCCGCTCGGCCAGGTAGCCGCCGTTGTCGTCGGGGCTGAAGTCCACGACCTGGAGGCGGCAGCCGGCCGTGGCGTCGGCCGGGGCCAGCACCCGGTCGGCGTCGAGGGCGCCCTTCGGCGTGACGTCGAGGAGGTGGACCTCGGTGCCGTCGAAGGTGACGGCCAGGAGCTGGTTGCCGTCCCGGCTCCAGGCCAGGGGCACGAGCCCGATCTGGCCCTGGCCCTCGAGGCCGCGGAGGTCGCCGACGACGAGGGCGTGGCCCGAGTCCTTGCAGTCGGTGCGGGACCAGGCGAGATGGGCCCGGCCGGGACGGGGGAGGGGTGTGGCCTCCGGGCCGGCCTCGCCGGAGCCGCGCAGCTTCTGCTCCGGCCCGCCGGCGACGGGAACGGAGGCGATGTGGGCGGCGCAGGCACCGTCGCCCCGGGAGAACCAGACGGTGCGGCCGTCGGGGGTGGCGGCCGGATCCTCCGCCCCGCCGCCCGGCTCCTCGGCGGTGAGGTAGCGCTCGACCCGGCCGGTGTCGGCCGACACGACGGCGACCCGTCCGCCGGTCTCGGCCACGAACCGGGCCGGAAGGTTGCCGGCGGTGCTGTCGCCCTGGGACCGGCGGGCCGACCCGCCCCGGTCGCCGTTGCCGGTGCCGTTGCGGCCGGCGGTGCGGTCGGCGGTGCGGTCGGCCGCCGACGACGGGGTGCCGGCCAGCAGGACCGATCCGGCGAGGGCGGCCGCGGCGACGACGAGGGCGCGCCCCCGTCGTCCGCGCCGACGAACCTCGAGCCCTTGCCGTTTCCCCAACCGCACGGCGGCCAACCTACCGCCCTCGCCCGGCCGGCGGGAGGACCGGGCGATCCGCTTCCTCCGGTGATTCTCAGCTTCCCTGAGCGCACCGGCACCAACCGTCACCGCTCCCTCGACAGCACCAGCAGGGACGCCGTCCGGCACCGGCCGGGGACCGCCCGCGACCCGTCCCCCGCCGCGACGGCGACCTGACGCCCGGCCCGGCGCAACTGGCGTTCGTTCACCGGGATGGAGCGGAAATGGAACGCCGGTTGGGCCGGGGTGGGACGGTTGCGGGCCCTCGTCAGGGAAGCGTCGGGGCGGTGACCCGGGCGGTGGGGTCGGTGAGCGACCGCAGGAAGGCGACGAGGGCCTGCTGCTCCCTGGCGGTCAGGTCGAGGGGCTTGATGAGCGGGCTCTTGTGGGGGGACGGGCCGCCGCCGGCGCTGTAGAAGGCGACGACCTGGTCGAGGGTGGTGAACGCCCCGTCGTGCATGTAGGGGCCGGACTGTTCGACGTCGCGCAGCGTGAGCGTCTTGAACGCCCCGACGTCGGCGTCGTTGTGGGTGATGTCGGAGCGGCCGTTGTCGACCGCCTTGGGGCCGACCTGGGGGACGCCGAGGTTGTGGAAGGCGTTGTCGGTGAACAGGGGCGCGACGTGGCACGACGAGCAGCCCGTCCGGGCACTGTCGAACAGGTCGAGGCCCTGCTTCTGCTCGCTGGTGAGCGCCGACTTGTCGCCGGCCCGGTAGCGGTCGAAGGGGGAGTCGAAGGTCAGGACGGTCCGTTCGAAGGCGGCGATGGCCCGGGCGATGTTGCGCTCGGTGACCCCGTCCGGGAACACCTGTGCGAACCGCTGGCGGTACTCCGGGACGGCTCGGAGCTCGTCGAAGAGGGCGGGGTAGGGCTGGGCCATGGCCGGCCCCGAGACCGACTTGTCGGCCTGCTCCTCGAGGCTGGCCCGGCTGCCGTCGGAGTGGATGGCGTGCATGTAGGCGACGTTCCACACGGTCATGGCGTTGCGGGGCATCTCGCCGCCCAGGCCGAGGCCGCGGGGCCGGCCGTCGCTCATGCCCTTGGCCTGCTGGTGGCAGGTGGCGCAGGCGATGGTGTTGTTCCCCGACAGCCGGGGATCGAAGAACAGGAGCTTGCCGAGGGCGACCTTGTCGGCCGTCTGCGGGTTGTCGGCCGGGACCGGCACCGGCCCGAGCACGGAGGCGGCGCTGGCCGGTCCGACCCCGTGAGTGGTCCAGGCGACGGCGGCGACGCCGACGGCGGTCGCGAGAGGCAAGACGACGAGCCACGGCCAACGAAGACCCATGGTGTGCTCTCCGCTTTCTGAACGCCCCCTTCAGAACGACCGGAAATCTAGCTCCCGGGGCGGCCGAGGACCGGGCACGGACCGCCCCGGGAGCGACGACCGGGAACGCCCCCGGTGGCGATCCCCGTTAGCCTCGGCCCGGTGCTGCATCACCTGACCCTGTGGGTCCCCGACCTGGGGCGGGCCGAGACGCCGTGGCGGTGGCTGCTGGAAGAGCTCGGCTACCGCCTCGACCCGGCCCTCGAGCGGGTGCTGGTGTTCCGCCACCCCGGGGGGTTCGCCATGGTCCTGGAGCAGTCGCCCGACATGGTGCCGGGAATGCTCTACAGCCGCCTGCGACCGGGCGTGAACCACATCGCCTTCAGCCTCGACTCGCCGTCGGCGCTCGAAGCCATCGTGGCCAAGGCGGCGGACAACGGCTGGTCCCTCCTCCCGATCGACCGGCACCCCATCGCCGGCGGGGCCCGGGTCGCCTACCTGGAAGACGACGACGGCTTCGAGGTGGAGCTCGTCGCCCCGGCGCCTCACCCCGACATCTACAGGTGAAGGACGAATCGGTCGATACGACCGTGGATCACATGATCACGCTGGGAGGGCCATGAACCGGTCAGCTGTCACCGCCAATTCCTCGGCGCGCCGGATGGTCACCCTGAGCGCCCTCGTCGTGGTGGTCGTATATCTCGTTGTCGACCGCGCCGTGACCGAGATCACCGGCACCGCTCTCCTCGACAACGCCATCGAGGCGACGGTGCTCGCCGCGACCACCGCTCTCGCCCTGTGGGGCTTGGTGATCGGTCCGCTACGGCGGGAGGCAGACGGCGAGCGGACCGTAACGGCCGACCGCGAGGAGCGCCTCCGGGTCGAGGCCGAGCGGCAGGAGTTCGAGGCGAGGCTGCATCGTTCGCTGGAGATGGCCGCCACGGAGGAGGCCGCCTATCGCGCCACGGCGAAGGCCCTGACCGTGGGTGTGGCCGACCTCGACGCCGAGGTCCTGCTGGCTGACTCCAGTGATGCTCACCTCAAGCGCGCCGTCGCCGTGGGAGGCGACGAGAGCCGGGCCGCCTGTGATGTTGCGTCGCCCCGGGACTGTCCCGCCATCCGTCGGTCCCAGACGTTGCAGTTCGCGTCGAGCGAAGCGCTCGACGCCTGCCCGCATCTCGAGAACCGTCCCGGCGGCGTCTGCGGCGCCACCTGCGTCCCGGTGAGCGTCGGGGGCCGCAGTATCGGCGTCCTCCACGCCGCTTCGGCGCCGGGGTCACCGCCCTCGGCGGGTGACGTGGCCAGGCTCGAGGCGATCGCCACCCAAGCCGGCTCGCGCATCGGGATGCTGCGGGTGATGACGGCCACCCATCTGCAGGCGGCCACGGATCCTCTGACCGGTCTGCTCAACCGGCGGTCCTTCGAGAACCAGGCCCACGAGTTGCTCCGCCGCAACGTTCCCTTCGCACTGGCGATGGGCGACCTCGACCATTTCAAGGCCCTCAACGACACCCACGGTCACGAGGCGGGAGACCGTGCGCTGCGCCTCTTCGCCCGCACGGTGCGTACGGTCCTGCGCGCCGACGATCTCGTCTGTCGCTATGGCGGTGAGGAGTTCGTGATCGTGTTCCCGGAGAGCTCGGCCGCGGTGGCTGCCGCCGCCCTCGAGCGCGTGCAGGAGCATCTTCTGCTCACCCTGGCCGGCGGCACGGTGCCCGGCTTCACGGCCAGCTTCGGAGTTGCGCACAGCACCGAAGCCTCGTCCCTCGAGGAGCTGTGCCAGGTCGCCGACAGCGCGCTGTTCCGGGCCAAGCGGCAGGGTCGGAACCGCGTCATCGCCGACGTCGCCCCTGATCAACCGGTGGGCGCCTGATCCGACGTCCGGTGCGCCGCCGGCGGCCCGATCGACGAGCGCCGGGTCGTCAGTGCAGCCCGTACGCCCGGTGGACGTCGAACTCGTAGATCAGGCGCCCCTCGGACTCCATCCGGGCCACGAAGTCCGTTTCTTCCAGCTCGCCGCCGAACCAGCTGAGCGGGCCCGTCGGCTTGTCCTGCATCTGGCGGAAGAGGGTCAGGTTGAGGGCGGCGGCGTCGGGACCGTCGATGATCGTCACGGTCGTCTCCAGGGCCAGGAACCCGAAGGCGTTGTCGTGGACGTAGAGGGTGCAGCGCGGGTCGCTCCGGAGCCGGCGGGTCCGGACGCGGTCGCCGGTGCCGCTGCTCCACAGCTTGCCGTCGACAACCGCCACACCGACCCGGGCGACCTTGGCGATGCCTTCGGGGGTCACGGTCACCATGGCCGCCGAGTGATGGTCGGTGAGGAACGCCAGCTCAGAGTCGGTCAGCTTCATGGGCGGCAGGCTATCGGGCTCGGGCTTGGCGGGCTTGGGCTTGGCGGGGTCGGGCTTGGCGCTCCCGCGGCTGTCACCGATCGGCGCCCGACGAGTCGTGCCACAGCCAGCGGCGCAGGCCGGAGGAGCGGGCCACCGGCCGGGTGACGGCGGTGCGCACGGCGTCCTCGGAGCCGACCAGCAGGAGGCGGCGGCGGGCCCGGGTGATGGCCGTGTAGAGCAGTTCCCGGGTGAGGATGGGGGAGTCGGGGTCGGGGAGGAGGGCGGCGACGGTGTCGAACTGGGAGCCCTGGCTCTTGTGGACGGTCATCACGTGCACCGTCTCCACCGCCGACAGCCGCGCCGGGCTGAACTCGAGGATCTCCCCCCGCCGTTCGAACACGGCCGTCAACCGCTCGGCGCCGGCGGCGACCACGACGCCGGTGTCGCCGTTGTAGAGCCCGAGCGTGTAGTCGTTCTCGGTCACCAGCAACGGCCGCCCGACGTACCAGGAACCGGTGGCGGCGAACCCCGGCACGGCCGCCGCCAGCCACGCCTCGACCTGGGCGCTCCACGTCGCCACCCCGTACGGACCCCGCCGGTGGGCGCAGAGCATCCGGAACTGCCCGAGGGCATCGAGCGCGGCCCGGGCATCCCCGCTCCGCGACGCCTCCGAGATGGCCGTGCCGGCCGCCACCGCCGCAGCCCGGACCGCCGCCAGCGTGACCCGCGCCGAGCCGGCGCCTCCGCCATCCGGCGTGGTGCCGGCGGCCGGGCGGACGGCGGCCGAGCCCGGGTTGGCGAGGTCGAGGGGGATCCAGGTCACCTCGTCGGGGTGGCCGGACAGGGCGGCGATGGTGGCGTCGGCGTCGCCGCGGCGGACCGCGTCGGCCAGGGCGGCGATCCCGACGCCGAAGCGGTGGACACGCTCGAGCACCACGATGCCGTCGCCCACGGCCGTGCCGGCGGGCGGCTCGTCGGCGTCCACCGACTCGCCGGTGGCGGCGGCCAGGCCCGCCCGGGCCTCGGCCCGCATGAGGAGCCGGTCGGCGGCCGGCCCGACGATGTCGCCCAGCACGGCGCCGGCCTCGACCGAGGCGAGCTGCTGAGGATCTCCGACCAGGACCAGCCGGGCCTCGGGCCGGACGGCCTCCACGAGCTTGGCCATCTGGGAGAGCGACACCATCGACGTCTCGTCGACCACCACCACATCGTGGGGGAGCCGGTTGCCGCGGTGGTGGCGGAAGCGGCTGCGGTTCCCCGGCTGCCAGCCGAGCAGCCGGTGCAGCGTCGACGCCTGCGTGGCCAGCAGCCGGCTGCGCCGCTCCTCGGTGATGTCGAGCCCCGCCGCTTCCTCGTGGACCGCCTCCACCAGCCGGGCCGCGGCCTTCCCGGTCGGGGCGGTGAGCGCGACCAGCGGCGGCGGCGCTCCGGCGGCCTCGGCCTGCTCGTCGAGCAGGGCCAGGATCCGGGCCACCGTCGTCGTCTTGCCCGTCCCCGGGCCACCCGCCACCACCGTCAACGGCCGCAGCACGGCGGCGGCCGCCGCCAGCCGCTGCCGGTCGGGCCCGTCGTCGGTGGCGGCGAGCCGCTCAGGATCGGGTCCTGCGTCGGTGGCGGCGGGGAAAAGTCGACCGATGCCGGCACGGAGGACGTCGAGATCGACGGGCCCGGCCGCCTGCTCCGCCCGCAGGCCGAGGTCGGCCGCCACCTGGCGTTCCTCCCGCCAGTAGCGGTCCAGGTAGAGCCACGACCCGACGAGCCGCAGCGGTCGGTCGTCGGGCCCCTCGACGCCGTGGGCCACCAGCGGACTACCGGCCACCGCCGCCACCCACGAGTCGGGATCGGGCCACGGCAGGGCCTGGAGGTCGACCGGCACGTCGACGTCGACGGTGGCCGTGTGGCGCACGGCGGCGAGGTCGACGTGCACGTGCCCCAGGCGCGGGCCCCGTACGGCCAGCGCCGCGGCCAGCAGGACGCCATCGTCCGTCTCGGGTCCGAACCGCCCGAGCCGCAGCGCCACATGGACGTCGGCCGCGCTCAGCACCCCGGCGGCGTTGAACTCACCGAGCAACCCGGGGGCCCGCAGCGCCAACCGCGCGTCACAGGGATCAGCGAACGGAGCGCCGCCCCCCACGGAACCGGCCGGTGTGGTCACCAGCGCGGTCACGCCGCCACCCGGCCCTGGTCGAGCAGGTCCGAAAGAGCGAGGACGAGAGGAGTGGGCGGGCGCCAGGCGAACACGCCGCAGGGCTGCCCGTCGACCGTCGGGGCGTCGGCGCCGGTCATTCCCCGGAGGAACAGGTACAGGACTCCGGCCAGGTTCCGGTCGGGGTCGTACCCCCGGAGCCGCCACCGCAGGTAGCGGTGCAGCGCCACCGTGTACAGCAGCGCCTGGAGCGGGTAGTGGGCCCGCTGCATCGCTTCGGCCATGGCCGCCGGCCGGTAGTGCCAGGCCGACAGGGGCTCCTCGCCGACGCCGAGCCAGTTCGTCTTGTGGTCGACGACCGCGAAGCGGTCGGTGCCACCTCCGCCCGGGTCGCCCGGGATCCGCAGCACCAGGTCGAGGCTCCCCGACAGGTACCCCCGCAGGGTGTCGGCGAGCGCGGGGTCGGCCAGCCGGGTGGCGTAGCCGGCCAATGGGTCGCCCGCCGGGACGTGCCGCCGCAGCAGGCCGGCCACCTCCGCCACCGATACCGAGGCCGTCGGGTCGTCGCCGCCGGCCAGGGGCAGCTCGAAGTGCAGCTCGTTCAGCCGGTCGGCGGGGCCGAAGTGGCGCAGGGCCCGCCCGCCGGCCAGCGGCCCGAGCGGCGTCTCGACCGCCGCCGCCAGCGCGGCGACGACCGCCGCCTCGTCGCTCATGGCCGGTGGTCGCCGGTTCCCGGCCAGGTCCACCTCCGCGGCGAGCGCCGGCCCGAGATCGGCAACGGTGAAATCAGTGCGCTCCAGTACCCGGTGCACGAACGTCCCGACGTCAGCCCCCCCGGCGAGCCCGCCCCACAACGACGCAACGGCTCGCAACCGCGCTTCCTCGTCTCCCGCCCGGCTTCGCACCGTTCCGAGCGGCGTGCCGCTCACTTCCGGTTCGTCGACCGTGCCTTCCTCTTCGGGTTCGCTGCCCACCCGGGCGCCGTGGGCGGCGGCGATGATCCCGGTGTACGACGTCCGCCGCCAGGAGCGGTCGAGCGTCCGTTCGAAGCGGCTGGCCTGGAGGTCGACCGCCTCCGGGGTGGGTGGCGTCCACCGCAGCCCGACCGGCGGGGCCATCCGCTCCACCGAGATGCAGCCGGGGGCGCCGCCTCCGAGGGCCTCCAATGCCTCGGCGACTTTGGTGTCGTCGGGCATCCGGTCGTCGAAGGGTCGGACGCTGCCGTCGGCGCCCCGGGCGAAGAGGAGCCGGAACAGCGCCGAGTTCTTGCTCTCCTGCCCGGCCGCCCACCACAGCACGGCCTGGTGCTTGGCCCGCGTCAGGGCGACGTAGGCGAGGCGCAGGTCCTCCCCCCGCTGCTCCACCATGTAGGCGCTGCGGTGGTCCCACCAGGGATCCCCTTCGGGGGCGTCGAGGGTCACGTCGATGGTGCGGCGGTCGCCGTTGCGGGCGTCGTGGTACACGGCGGCGCAACGGGGTGGGAGATACCCCGGCTCCCACAGATAGGGCAGGTACACCACCGGGAACTCGAGGCCCTTGCTGCGGTGGATGGTGAGCACCTGCACCGCTTCGGCGTCGGACTCCAGCCGGCGGCTGCGCTCGTCGCTGTTCGTGTCTTCCTCGGACTCGGCGATCCGCTGGCGCAACCAGGCGGTGATGGCCGTCATCCCGAGCCCCTCGCCGGAGGCGGCGCCGTGGAGGAGCTGGCCGACGTGGCGGAGGTCGGTGAGGTCACGTTCCCCGCCGGCCCGGGCCAGCAGCCGGGCCGGGAGGCTCTCGGAGGCGCTGATGAGCTCGAGGAGCGAGGCCACGCCGTGGCGGCGGAGCACCCCGGCCCAGCGGTTGAGCGTGAGGTGGACGGCCTCCCAGGCGTCGTCGCCGGCCGCCGCCACCTCCGTCGCGCCCCACCCGAGGAAGGCGGTGAGGGCGGCGGAGCGGGCCCGGGACATCGACGTCGGCCGCTCCAGCGCCTCCAGCAGCCGCAGCCACTCCCGGGCCACCGGGGTGGCGAACACGCTGCCGGCACCGTTGATGACGGCGGTGATGCCGACCGCGGCCAGGGCCCCCCGGATCAGGTTGGCCTGCCGGTTGGTCCGCACCAGCACCGCCACGTGGCCGGGCCGGACCTCCTCGTCGCCGGCCGGAGAACCGTCGCCGAGGCGGCGTTCCACCCGGGCGCCCGACGACAGCAGCCGCACCAGGTCGTCGGCCAGGTCCTGGGCGATGAGGGCGCGGGAGTGGGCGACCTGCGCCAGCTGCATCTTGGGGGTGATGGTGACGAACCCGTCGTCCCGGTGGAGGACCCGGAAGCGCAGCGGTGCAGCCACCGGCGCCCCGACGAGGCGGGGGGCCCGGTTGGCGGCGGCGGCCCGCACCGACCGGTAGGTGATCCCCTCGTGGCCGAGTCGGGCGCCCCGGAGCAGCGCGTCGTAGGCGTCGATCAGGCCCTGGTCGCTGCGCCAGTTGATCTCCAGGGTGGCCCGGGTGCCGGCCGCCCGGGCGGCGGCCAGGTAGGCGTAGACGTCGGCGCCCCGGAAGGCGTAGATGGCCTGCTTCGGGTCGCCGATGAGCACGAGGGTGGCGCCGCTGTCGCCGAAGGCCAGGTTGAGGATGTCCCACTGGACGGGATCGGTGTCCTGGAACTCGTCGACCAGAGCGACCCGGTACCGGTTCCGGAGCCGGGTCTGCACCCCGGGGCCGTGGACCGGATCCTCCAGCGCCTTGCGCAGCCGGATGAGGAGGTCGTCGTAGGTGAGAACGCCGGCGAGGCGCTTGCGCCGCTCCATCTCCTCCCGCACCTTGATGGCCAGGCGGCGGTGCGTCCCGGCCGGCGTCGTGCCGGGCGCCCAGGCCGGGCCCGGTTCGATCGGCGCCACCGGGTTGTTGACGGCGGCGTCGGCGACCCGGACGGCGTCGGCCCGGTTGAGCATCGGCGGGGCGTCGGCGTCGTGGTACTTGCGGACGTAGAGATCGTCGACGACCTCTCCGATCAGGTCGCGCTGATCCTCGAGGACGACGAGGTCGCGTTCGACGTCGCCGGCGAAGCCGAGCCCGCCGAGGACGTCCTGGCAGAAGCCGTGGGTGGTGGTGATGGTGGCGGCGTCGTAGTCGGCCAGGGCGGCGGTGAGCCGCCGGCGGCGGATGTCGACCTCGGCCGGGGTGCCGATGGCCAGGAGCGCGAGGACCTGGTCGTCGCCCGGCGCCTCCTCCCCGGCCGCCACCCGCAGCAGCCCCTGCTCGGCGCTGACCAGCCGTTCCCGCACCCGGTCCCGCAGCTCGCCGGTGGCCATGCGGGTGAAGGTGACGACGAGCAGCTGGTGGAGGGGGACGCCCTCGGCCACGTAGCGGGCGGCGAGGGCGGCGATGGTGAAGGTCTTGCCCGTCCCGGCGCTGGCCTCGAGGACCGTCACCCCCGCGGCGGGGAGCGGACCGCACACGTCGAAGCCGACGACGGCGCTCATTTGTCGCTCACCTGCTCGACGTCGAGGAGGCCGCGCCACAGCCGCAGGGCGTAACGGCCGAACCGGGTCGGCTCGCCGGCCGCCCACCCGTCGCCCGACTCGCCCGGTTCCGGCGCCGCCTGCTGCAGGTCGGAGAAGGGGACGACCCCGCCGTGGACGAGCTGGTGCTCGGGTTCCTTCCCCTCGGCGATGCCGAAGTCGCTCGACGGATCCCACAGCTTGCTGGCGGCCGCGTCCCGTTTCGCCACCGGGCCCTCCGCCCACGCCGCCGACGTCTTGCAGTAGAGCGGCAGCGGCTCGCACAGGCCCCGGTCGAGGAGGTCGACGAGGAGCTCGAGGTGGGCGACGGCCGCCGCCCGCCGCTCGGCGGCGTCGCCGGGCAGCGGCGCGAGCGTGGCGACGCTGACCGTGAAGCGCCTCCCGCTGTTGCGGAACTTGCCGACGGTGACGGCCCCCACCGGCCGCTCCGCCTGGGCGGCGGTCAGGGCCAGGAACCGCACCCAGGCTGCCAACCGGTGCTTGGGGCCCAGCTTGGAGTAGTTCACGGCCCGCACGAGGAGGCCGGCCGGGCCCCCGTCGACGACGCCGGGGACCGTGCCGACCAGCGCCCGCCCACCGGACAGCGCCACGTTGACCTCGACGGAGCGGGGGGCCGAGCCGTCGCCGGCGACGTCGGCCGCTTCGGCCACCAGCCGCTCGACGACGGGCAGCACCTGGTTCAGGACGGGTTCGGCCAGCATGCCGGGGGGCAGCCCGCCCCGGGCCCGTTCGGCGGCGACGCAGGCGTCGCGCTCACCCCCGGCCAGCCGGCCGGCGAGGAGCCGGTCGCCGACCCCCCACAGCTCGAGGAAGTCGAGTTCGACGGGCAGCGACTGAGGGGCGTCGTCGGCGCCCTCGGTGAGGGCGACGCCGAGCCGCTGGCGGAGGAACGCCTTCACCGGATGCTGGACGAACTTGACGAGGTGCTCGAGCTCGACCACCTCCGCCCGGGCCGGTGGGAGCGGCCCGGGCAGGAAGGGGGCGGGGGCGGCCCGCTCCCCGCCGGCGGCCCGGGCGCCGGCCAGGGCCACGGCGTCGAAGCTCCACGGCTGCTCACCGGCCAGCCGGCCGGCCATGAAGTTGCGGGCGTCGAACGGCTGCAGGGGATGGTGGACGACGACCCGGGTGCGGGCCCGCACCTTCCCGGTCGGATCGTCGGGCAGGCACACGGTGCGGTCGACGACGTCGAGCAGCTCGCCGATGGGGACGGCCGCCGGCCGCTCGGCGTTGGTCCGCTCGTCCCGCCCGCTGTAGGTGACGATCAAGTGGCTCTGGGCGGCCAGGAGGGCGTCGAGCAGGAGCTGGCGGTCCTCGCTGCGGGGGTCGCGGTCGCCGACCCGGGCGTCGGCGGCGACGAGGTCGTCGTCGTCGACGTCGACCTTGCGGGGGAAGACGCCGTCGTCGAGCCCGAGGAGGCACACGACCCGGTGGGGGACCGACCGCATCGGGACGAGCGTGCAGACCGTCAGGTGCCCGGTCCGGAAGTTGGCCCGGGTGGGGTGGCCCCGCAGCCGGTCGGCCAGCAGGGTGCAAATCTCGGCCAGCATGAGCTCCGCCGCCGCCGGGCCCGCCGCCCCGGCTTCGGCGGTGACGTCGTCGAGGAGGTGGCGCAGTTCGGCCGTCTGCCAGGCGTCGGCCGGGCTGGTGGCGGTGAGGAGGGCGGCGGCGTCGGTCAGGCCGTCGGCCCAGGCGCCGATCGGCTGGCGGACGGCGAACCGGTCGAGGGTGGTGGTGAGCCGGTCGAGGAACTCGGCCAGGCGCCCGGCCAGGTCGATGTCGCTGCTGCTCACGTCGTCGACCGGGAGCACCCCGCCGACGAGGCGTTGGCCCTCGTCGGCCATGGCCACGCCGAGCAGGAGCCGGTCGAGGCCGGCCCGCCAGGTGTTGGCGTCGAGGGCGTCGAGCTTGTACGGCGCCCGGTGGGCGGCGTCGAGCCCCCAGCGGATGCCGGCCGC
>JAUZEY010000292.1 GCA_030838785.1 Actinomycetota bacterium
GTTGAGCTGGTCGACCATGGCGTTGATGGTGTTCTTCAGCTCCAGGAACTCGCCCTGGACGACAATCGAGATCTTCTTGCTCAGGTCGCCGTGGGCCACCGCGGTGGTCACCTCGGCAATGTTTCGCATCTGGGCCGTCAAGTTGCCGGCCATCAGGTTGACGTTGTCGGTCAGGTCCTTCCAGACACCGCCGACCTCGATGGTGACCGCGGCCGCCTGACCGAGCTTGCCCTCGGTGCCCACCTCGCGGGCCACCCGGGTCACCTCGGAGATGAACCCGTTGAGCTGGTCGACCATGGCGTTGATGGTGTTCTTCAACTCCAGCATCTCGCCCTGGAGGACAATCGACACCTTCTTGCTCAGGTCCCCGTCGGCGACCGCACCGATGACACGCTGCATCTCGATGGTGGGGCGGACGAGGTCGTCGATCAGGCTGTTGACCGATTCGATGCTGCTGGACCAGCTCTGGGTCCATCCTCCGTGCACGACCCGCTGCGACAGCCGGCCTTCCTTCCCGACCACCTGGCTCACCCGGGCCAGCTCGGCCCCGAGGGCCTGGTTGGCGATGATGACCTCGTTGAGGCCGTCGGCCACCTTGCCCGCCACACCGTTCCAGTCGAGCGGCATCCGGGCCGTGAAGTCCCCTGTCCTGACCTGGGCCAGGACATTCAGCAGGACCTTGGCATCGAGCGTGTCGGCGAAGGTCACCGCTGAATCGGACATTGAACCTCCATGAGGAAGTCGGGACATCTCTCGTGAACCGATCGACATCCGCACCTCATGGGTCACATCGGCATACGGTTCCCAATCCTGGAGGAACAACTTCGAGTACATCGAGAGCCGGTTTGGATAGCCTCCGCCGCCTCCAGTTCCCTCGGGTACCGCAGCCCCGCCGCCTCGGCGAACCGGGCGCTCATGCGACCCCTGCCCCACCGAGGCGTTCCACCGGCTGGCCGGTGACTTCAGCGATCAACTCGAAGTCCTTGTCGACATGGAGCACCTTCAGCCCGCCCATCTCGGCGGCGGCGGCCACAAGGAGGTCCGGGATCGACGGCGCCCGATGGTGGCCCCGGTCGGCGAGGAGCAGTTGGACTTCGACGGCACGGTTCTCGGCCCCCGGCGTGAGGTACTCCACCGGCATGGACATCAGCGGGGGGTGCGTGGCGTCGAAGCGCAAAGCGGCGGCGGATCGAGCCGAGAAGCCAAGCTCCAGGCGGGTGACGGTGGTGATCCGGACCAGACCCCGTTCGATCCGCTCGGCCCATTCGAGGGCATCGGGCCCGTCGCCAAGACGCACGTAGGCCGACTTGTCGACCAACCACTTCGCCGTGGCAGCGGTCAACTCCAGGCCTGGGCCATGACCTCGGGGTCATTGATGTCGGCGAACGTCCTCGCCGAGCGGATGAGGTCCTCGACCGTGACCTTGACGGGAGAGGCGGCGGTGCTGGTCAGCTGGCGGCGGAGGTATTCGTTCCGAGACAGACCGAGGCGCTGGGCGTTGGCGTCGATGCTGGCGATGACATGCTCGGGTAGATCTCTGATGAGGATGTCGGGCATGGACTCCACCTCCCGGTCCTCATGATATCAGCGTTATCGCCCCGCGTTCCAGAGGCTGTGGAACCAGCCGCTCCGAGCGCCTTCGCGAGAAGCCGCCGCCCGATCTGCGCCCGGGTCTCCGGCCCCGTTCAGTACAGGGTCGGACAGTCGTCGGGAGGAGGGTCGGGCCGGCCGTCGATGCCGGAAGGGTTATCGGCCGACTCGTCGAAGTAGACGACTTCCATCTCGACCGGTTCGGTCCCCTGCTGATGTCGAGCGCTCAGCTGACGCGCGGCGACGCCGGGACGCCGGGCTTGGACCGTCCCAGCCCGTCCACACCGACCTCCCGTTTTACTCAAAGATCGTCCCCATTCGTTCCCAGGTTTCTCGGCGTGTCCGGCGGAGCCATCTGGCGATGAGTCCGCCGATGGTGAGCCAGGCCAGGATGGCCCAGGGGATGGCGCGGTAGGGGGTGGGAATGGTGCCGCCCGGCGCCGTCGGGACGAACGAGTAGTAGAGCGAGCCGAAGACGGCGACGCCGGCTCCGACCAGGGCGCCGATCGAGGCCGCGACGAGGGCAGGCTTGCGGTGGCGTAGGCCGTAGGCGATGCCGGCCGTGGAGACGAAGGCGTAGGCGAGCATGATCGGGGGCGTGATGATGGTCAGGCCCTCGACGAACAGGTAGAGGCCCGAGGCGTAGCGGCCGCCACCGCCGGCGATTCCGTCGCGGGTGGCCGGGCTCGTCATGGCGATGAGCGCCACCGCGAAGACTGCGGATACTGCGAGATAGGTGAGCAGAGCGATGTGCGGTGTCTGGTGTTTCGGGTGGGTGCGGCTGAGGGCCTTGGGCAGGACGCCGTCCCGGCCCATGGCGAAGAGGGTTCGAGTGACGGCGTTGCTGACACCCAGCCCGCAGAAGAAGGCAGAGAACGCCACGGCCAACAGAACCAGATCCTTGAGGTAACTGGCATAGGTGTCGGCGAGCGGCGCGAGGCCGGAGGCGCTCTTGGGCCATTCGGTGGTGGCCTCCCGGACGCCGTAGCCGACCGAGGTGGCGTAGGTGACGGCAACGTAGAAGATGCCGCCGATGGCCACTGAGCCAAGCACCGCCAGGGGGATGTTCCGCCGCGGCTCGCGGGTTTCCTCGGCGAGGTTGGCGGCCGTTTCGAAACCGGTGAAGGACAGGATGCCGAAGGCGACACCGCCGAAGATGCCGGGCCAGCCCACTCCGGCGGCGTGGGGGTTGAACGCCGAGAGTCCGTTGCCGTGGGCGCCGCCGTGGAAGATGACCGTGAAGGCGAGGGTCAGGAGTACCACCATGCCCGCCGCCGTGAAGACGAGAGACGACCGGGTGCTGAGCCGGACGCCGGGGTAGGCCAGGGCGAACCAGCCGAGGAGCCCGGCGCCGAACCACAGCCACCAGAAGGTGGCCACGGTGGGGGCGCCGATATCGGCCATGACCATGCTGAGGAAGACCGACGCTCCGGCGAGGACGGCCGGCCCGGCCAGGAAGATCCCGATCAGGTAGCCCCAGCCCATCACGAAACCGACGAACGGGCCGAGTCCGTGGACCGTGTAGGTGTACAGCGAGCCGGCGCTGCGAATGGAGCGGGCGAACTCGGACACCACCGCGCCGATCAGCAGGCACGCCAGGGTGGCGATGACGAACGCCAGCGGAGTGGCGCCGCCGGCTTTGATGGCGGCCAGGTAGGTGATGACACCGCCCGAGAGGGCGGGTGCCATGACCGTCACCGACTGGGCCAGAGCGTCCGGGAGGCTGAGCGCCCCCTGCCGGAGACGGTGCTCGACCTGGACGGCTGAGGCCGTCGGGGGAGCCCCGGAGGCGACGGCTGCGGCGGTGGTCTCG
This sequence comes from Actinomycetota bacterium, assembly GCA_030838785.1. Taxonomy (GTDB): domain Bacteria; phylum Actinomycetota; class Acidimicrobiia; order IMCC26256; family BP-133; genus BP-133. Next base: position 3,404 of record JAUZEY010000292.1, read on the forward strand.
ACCATGGTCACCCTCCCGTTGTCGTCAGGCTCCGGGTTGTCCGTCCCGCTCGTGGTGGCAGATCTCGGCGGCGGGGACGTCGAGGGCCGGGTTGCCGTCGAAGAACCCGGCCGGCTCGAGGTGGAAGCCGACGGACCGCGCCGGCATCACCGGCCAGTCCTCGGGCCGGGCCACGTGGTGGGCGCCGAAGGTGTACCAGACCACGACGTCGGTGCCTTCCAGCGGTCGGTCGGCGGCCGCATAGGCGGGGAGGCCGGCCCCGCCCGGGTGCTGGTAGGGATAGTCCCCGGCGGCGTAGCGCTCGGCCGGGTCATAGCCCGTCACCCACAGGTGCTTGGTGGCGAACCCGGCGCGGCGGATGGCGTGGGCCTCGGGCTGGTAGAAGGGCAGCACGTTGTCGTGGGGGACGAGCCGGTAGGCGGTGGCCTCGCCGAGTCCGTTCGTTTCCGTGGCGCTGGTGATCTTCCAGGAGCGGGCGGCCAGCGGGTCGATGATGCGCTGCGCCTCCGACTCCCGGCGCAGCGGCGTCGCCTTCACCACCCAGGCGTTGCCGTAGGGGTTCTCCGGGCCGGGCGGCACGGCCTCGCTGTTCAGTTCGTAGACGGTGTTGTGGGGACCGTCGACCATCATGTCGAGGCGGACGTTGAAGAAGTGCTGGTGGTTCGGCCCGTAGAGCCCGGGGGCGACCAGGGCGCCGTACTCCGGCTTGTCCCCCGGCGCCAACGCCCCGTTGGAGATCACCCCCGAGAGCTTGACCTCGAACTCGAGGGTTCCGTCCTGGTACAGGTACCAGAAGTAGCCGTACTCGTAGTTGGCAATGGTGGCCACCAGCGAGATCACCAGGCGCCGGGAGCGTCGCATCTCCACCTGGCCGGTGAGGAGGTCGGTGTGCTTCCAGAGCTGCCCGTAGTCCTCCTCGTGGAGGCAGATGGCGTTGGCGATCGTGACCGGATGGCCGTCGTTGTCGTTGCCGGCCCCGTCGAAGTAGTAGATCTCGCCCAGGCAGTCGCAGCCCAGCTCCAGGCTGTTGGCCAGCATGCCCACGCCGGCTTCGCCCATGTCGAAGACGTTCTTGCGGTAGTGGGTCGGGGCCGGGTCGCCGTAGGGGACGAACATCTCCGAGAGCGAGGCCCGGTAGACGATGGGCCGGATGCGGCCCTTGTCCTCGTAGCCGATGGTGTGGAGCACGAGGCCCTCTCGGGGGTTGAACCCGACCCGGAAGCTCCACTTCTGCCACGCCACGCGGTGCCCCTCGACGGAGAAGCTGGGACCCTCGGGCTGGGTGATCTCGAGCGGCTTGAGGTCGGTGCGCACCCCGTCGGGGAAGTACGGGAAATTGCCGGGGTCCTTGATGCGCTCGGGGTCATAGTTGCCGGCCCGGGGCGGGAGGGGCACGACGCCGTGATCCTCGATCTCGACGATCTCCATCCGGTCGAGGTCGAAGCGGACGACCAGGCCTTCCACCGGGCGGGCATAGCCGTTGTCGTCGGGGCTGGAGCGGACCCAGGTCAGGGGACGGACGAACCGACCGGCGCCGGGGTCGTCCTCAGGACCGTTGTAACCGAGCGGCCACGGGTCGATGACGACGTCGTCGAAGTTGGTCACGCCCCGTGCGGCGAGGGCCGCCTGCCAACGGGAGTCGCCCTTGATGACCTCCAGCAAGGTCTCCCATTCCTCGAGGGTGATCGAGGTCTGGACGCCGGGGACGTGACGCCAGGAGCGCACCTCCCCGGCGGTGACGGACACGACCGCCTCGTACGTCGCCCGCTCGCCCCGGTCGCGGATGACGATAAACGCCTGCCGGTCGATCGGATCACCGGCCTCGTAGGCCAGGACGTCGGCCTTGGGTGGCTCCGCCAGCATCACGTACACGAAGCGCGCCGTGGGAGCCAGGTCCTTGCGAAGGATGTCGCACGCCTGCTCGATCTCGGCTGCGCTCAGTGGCTCGAGAGGATGTGTCACTAGCGACGCCGGTTCAGCCTCGGTCGACATTGAAACCTCGTTGTGCCCCGGTAGGCGCTGCGACGCGTACTCCGGATGGCCTGTCGCCGCCGAGCGCTGGCCGCCTCCTCGCCGGAGGATCCGGCGAAGCCTAGGACCCTCGGCGGAACAGCGTTGTTGCCGTCCGCGACAGATCTTGTGTCAACGGTGTGATAGTTCCCCCGATACCTTCCGCCTGCGCGACTGAGTACCACCGGGTCGGGTCGTCGACCATGTCCAATCGATTTTCGACGCGGTCTTCGCCGCCGTGTTCGTTGATGCCTTGAAGCATCGCGGCCCCGCCGTCGCCGCCCGGATCGACCGAGCGGTCTGCAGCCAGGTCTTCGCCCCGCCGATCGATCCGGCCATGGCCACGGTGGCGATCACCACCACCTACGCCAATGGGTTCGCCACGAGCAATGCGGCACCCAAGACACGAAGGGAGCCGCCGCTGCGCCCCCTCGCTCGACACGGTTGAACCCTGGACCCGAGGGCCA
>JAUZEY010000336.1 GCA_030838785.1 Actinomycetota bacterium
CCGGACTGGAACCCCTCCAGGCAGAGCTTCTCGTAGAGGCGCACGTCGTCGACCACCGGCCGGCCCCACTCGTCGTCGTGGTACGCCTGATACTCCGCCGTGGTCCCCGCCCACGGACAGCGGCGCCGCCCGTCCTCGCCCGCCACCGCTCCGCTCTCCCTGACGTCGCCCACGCCCGCCTCCGCCTCCGCCTGTGCACGACCTTGTGCAGTGCCTCCGGAAGCTTCGCATCCCGGAACGTGGATTCCGGTGTCGTGGCCGGGAGCGCCGGTCGGTCCGGGACCGTCGGCGGCCGGGAGTAGCCTCGGGGTCCATGACGGGTACACCGACCCGGCCGCCGATCGGATCCCGGCGCCTGACGAGGGGAGTGTCGGCCGCGCTGTGCGCCCTCGCCGTTCTGGGAGCAGGCTGCAGCTCGGGCGGCGGGACGCCGTCAGCGGCGAAGGACAAGGTCCCGGTGGCGGCCGCCACCGCACCCTTCGCCCGCCTCGACCCGGCGACCTTCGCCGACCGGATGGGCGACAAGGGCGTGGTACTGATCAACGTGCACGTCCCCTACGAGGGCGAGCTGGCGAAGACCGACGCCTTCATTCCCTTCGACCACATCGTCGGCGACACCCGCCTGCCGAAGGACAAGGACACGGAGGTCCTCCTCTACTGCCGCTCGGGCCGCATGTCGGAGATCGCCGGCGACGCCCTCCACGCCGCCGGCTACACCCGCCTGGCCCACCTCGAGGGCGGGATGCGGGGCTGGGAGGCCGCCGGCCGCAAGCTGATCCAGAACCCGGCCCACGCCACGGCGACCACCGCGACCCACCCGATGTAGGGGCCGAGCCCCGGTTGCCACTTGTCACACCCAGATGCGAACATGCGTTCGTGACCGGTGACAGTGCGACCATCCTCCATGCCGACCTCGACGCCTTCTACGCCGCGGTCGAGCAGCGCGACGACCCCCGCCTGCGGGGCCGGCCGGTGATCGTCGGCGGGGGAGTGGTGCTCGCCGCCAGTTACGAGGCCAAGGCGTTCGGGGTCCGCACCGCGATGGGGTCGGCCCAGGCCCGCCGGCTGTGCCCCGGGGCCGTGGTCGTGCGGCCCCGCATCGACGCCTACGTCGAGGCCAGCCGGGCGGTGTTCGCCGTCTTCGACGACACCACACCGCTGGTCGAGGGCCTTTCGATCGACGAGGCGTTCCTCGACGTCGGCGGGTTGCGCCGTGTCGCCGGTCCACCGGTGGGGATCGCCGAGCGGCTGCGGCGGGCCGTCCGGGAGCAGGTGGGGCTGGCCATCACCGTCGGGGTGGCACGGACGAAGTTCCTGGCCAAGGTGGCGAGCGGCGTCGCCAAACCCGACGGGCTCCTCGTCGTGGAGCCCGGCGCTGAACTGGCCTTCCTCCATCCGCTGCCCGTCGAGCGGCTGTGGGGCGTCGGACGGGTCACCGCGGCCAAGCTCCGGGACCGGGGCATCACGACCGTCGGCGAGGTGGCGGCGCTGCCCGAGCCGGTCCTGGTCTCGATGCTCGGCCCGGCGTCGGGCCGCCACCTCCACGCCCTGGCGCACAACCGCGATCCCCGTCCGGTGCAGGTCGGCCGCCGGCGCCGGTCGGTCGGTTCGCAGCACGCCCTCGGCCGCCCGACGGCCGTGGCCGGCCACCAGCGCGAAGCGGTCGACGCCGTGCTCGTCAGCCTCGTCGACCGTGTCACCGGGCGGCTCCGAGCGGCGGGCCGGGTCGGCCGGACCGTCGTGCTGCGGCTGCGCTTCGACGACTTCTCCCGCATCACCCGCTCCCACACCCTGCCCCGGGCCACGGACCGCACCGATGCCGTCCTCCACACCGCCCGCTCCCTGCTGGACGGGGCGCAGCCGCTCATCCGGGCCCGGGGCCTGACCCTGGTCGGAATCGCCGTCGCCAACCTCGACGACGACGACGCCGTGCAACAGGTGCTGCCCCTCGACCGCCGCCAGGGAACCGGCGGCGCGCTCGACGCCGCCCTCGACGACGTCCGTTCCCGCTTCGGCTCCACCGCCGTCACCCGGGCCGTGCTCCTCGGCCGCGACGACCACATCTCCGTCCCGCTGCTGCCCGACTGAAACCGTCGCGCCGGACGGGGTCAGCGGACCCGGGTGAGCAGCGCCGGAGGGGCGAACTCGGGCAGCCCGTCCGCCGGGGCGGGACGGGCCAGGAGGAAGCCCTGCACGGCGTCGCAGCGCAGTCGGTGCAGCGCTTCGAGCTGGTGGAGGTGCTCGACGCCTTCGGCCACCACTTCCAGCCGCAGCGCCCGGGCCAGGGTGACGATGGCCAGGACGATGGCGCCGTCCTCGGGGTCGGTGCCGAGGCCGTCGATGAAGGACCGGTCGATCTTCAGCAGGTCGACGGGGAACTGCTTGAGGTAGCTGAGCGACGAGTAGCCGGTACCGAAGTCGTCGACCGACAGATGGACCCCGAGGCGTTTCAGGGCGATGAGGGTCTCGGCCGTCGCCTCCACCTCCTCCATGAGGACGCTCTCGGTGATCTCCAGCCAGAGGGCGTCGGCCGGCAGCCCGGCCCGGCCCAGCGCTTCGGCGACGACGGCGGTGAGGCAGGGATCGGCGAACTGGCGGGCGGAGAGGTTTACCGTCACCCGCAGCTCCGGCCGGCCGGCGGCCCGCCAGACGGCCAGCTGGCGGCAGGCCTCGACCAGCACCCACCGCCCGAGGGGGAGGATCAGGCCGCTCTCCTCGGCCACGGGCACGAACTCCTCGGGAAAGACCACACCCCGCTCCGGATGCTCCCACCGCACCAGGGCCTCGGCGGCCACGACCCGCCAGTCGTCGAAGGAGACGATCGGCTGGTACTCCAGGCGCAGCTCGCCCGAGGTGAGGGCCGACCGCAGCGACCGTTCCAGCTCCAGGCGGTCGATCAGGCGCCGGCGCATCTCGGCGTCGAACAGCTCGATGCGGGCCCGGCCCCGCTCCTTGGCGCCGTACATGGCGAGGTCGGAATCACGCAGCATGTCCTCGGCCCGGGTGCCGGGCTCGGCGTGGGCGATGCCGATGCTGGCGGTGATGACACTCTCCCGGCCACCGAGCATGATCGGCTTCGACACGGCGGCCGCCACCCGTTCGGCGACCTCGAGGGCCTCCCGGTCGGGGAGGCCCTCGCAGACGACGACGAACTCGTCGCCGGCCAGGCGGCCGACGGTGTCGTGGGGCCGCACCGCCGCCCGCAGCCGTTGGGAGACCCGCAGCAGCACGGCGTCGCCGACCGCGTGGCCCAGTGAGTCGTTGACCGTCTTGAACCGGTCGAGGTCGGCGAACAGCACGGTGACGCGCCCGCCGCGGCGCTGCGAGCAGGCCAGCGCCTGTTCGAGCCGGTCGAGGACCAGGCTGCGGTTGGGCAGCCCGGTCAGGGCGTCGTGGGTGGCCTGGTGGACGGCGTCGTCGAACGCCCGGCGCATCCCGTCGACGGCGGCGGCGTCGTTGAGGGCCAGGGAGGCGTGCTCGGCGAAGGCCAGCAGGATCTCCTGCTCGGCGGGGGAGTAGCTGCTGCGCTGGAACGAGCCGACCAGGAGGCTGCCGACGACCTCACCGTTGCGGGAGACGGGGGCGGCCATGGCCGCCTGCAGCCCGTACACGGCCAGGGACTGATGGGCATGCGGCGCGGCGCCGTAGTCCTCGGCGATGACGAGCCGGCCCTGCACGATCGCCTGCCCGTTCAGGCCCTCGTCGAGGCTCAGGTGCTGCAGCGCTTGCATGACGACGGGGTCGATCCCGACCGTCGACAGGAGGACGGTGCGGCCGGGAGCGTTCTCGTCGATGACCCGCAGGCTGGCGGTGTCGTCGCCGAGCAGGTCGACCGCCCCGTGGGTGATCGAGTCGAGCACCTCGCCGATGGGCATGCGGTGCGAGATCGAACGCTGGATGCGGAAGAGACGCTCGAGGAGGGTCTGGCGCTCCTGGAGGGCGGCGAGGAGGCGCTCCTTCTCCGCCATGTGGTGCTGTGCCTCGTGGCGCAGGGCCCGCTCGTTGTCGAGGGCCCGCAGCATCCGCAGCGCCTGAGCCAGCACCCGGCCCATCCCCCGCAGCAGCAGCGCTTCCTCGGAGGCGAACGGCTCTCCGGAACGGGCCACGAGGAGGGTGGTGCCGCCGTCGACCGGAACGGTGACGACGGCGCACCCGCCGGCGCCGGGAACATGGAGGACGGGCGGACCGGCGCCGCCGGCCAGGGCCACGATCGCGTCGTCCGGCCCGTGCCCGGCCCGGAACCCGACCGAGGCCAGCATCGTCCCGTCCCGCACGACCGCGGCGACCTCGGCCTCGACCGCCTCGGCGGCCCGTTCGACGGCGCCGTCGAGGGCGGCCGGTTCGTCCTCGTAGGCGGAGACCGCGGCCAGGAACTCGGCGATCTGCTGGGCGTGCCATTGGGACGGGCCGGTCACGCTCACGCCACCGCCAGCACGACGAGGGTCTGGTTGTGGAACCCGCTGATGCCGTGGGTGCGGGCGATCTCGCCGTAGGTGTAGAAGCCGGCCACCGGGGCGCCGCGGGCGAAGGAGGCGATGCGGTCGACCTCGGCCTGGATGCCGGACTCGCCGAGGACGCCGCGGCGGGCGATGCAGTCGAAGGCGACGAAGCCGAGCGGCTGACGACCGTCGAGTCCGGCCACCGCTTCCTCGCAGGCTTCGTCAGTCGCGGTGAGGACGGAGTCACTGTCGCCCTCCATGAACCAAGCCAGCCCGCCTTGGGCGATTTCGGCGATGCAACCCAGTGAGCGGTCATCGAAGTTGGCTTCGCCGATGAAGCGAACCTCTTCTCCGCTGCGGCGGCTCATTCCCAGAGGGTGAGTGATGGCGAACTGGGTGAAAGCGGCCGGGTCGCGGTGGGCAGCCTCCGGTGCGCCGAGGCGCCGGAGGTAGACGTCCAGGGCAGGCTGTTCGTCAAGGGCGTAGACGCGGCTGCCCTCGCTGCGGGTGACGAGCATGGGCTCGCCCACCCGGCGCCATCCGTGACGCACGCCGATTCCGATGGGTGAGTCCGACGCGATTCCCGCCGCCACGATGGCGTCGGTCATGACCTCGCGGCCGTGGAACTGGTGCGTCGCCGTCATCTTCAGATCGTCGCCGGCGCAACCTCCGACCAGGGGAACCTCAGCGCCGACAACGCCGTAGGCGCCGCGCACTACCTCCTGCTGATCTCCGGACAGGCCGTCGCTCAACATGAGCAGGACACGGTGGGGCCGTGCGTCGAGCTGGGCCATGCAGCCGGCCGCTTCAGCGCTCGCCTCGCGGATGCGATGGCTCAGCCCGGTGGCGGCCGTCGTTGCAATCGATAGGCCGGCCCCGCCCAGAGCCATGACCACGACACTGGTGTCGCCGGGGCCGCCGGTGGCGATTTCCCCCGCCGTCGTGCAACCGATCAGCGGGGCGTCAGC
>JAUZEY010000366.1 GCA_030838785.1 Actinomycetota bacterium
CCCCACCCTCTTCCCCCCGAAAGGAGCGAACGTGCGCAAGCGCTGGGCCGGCCTCGCCACCACGATCGCTGTCGTGTCCTCCCTCCTCGCCCTCAACGGCGCCATCGAGACGGCCAAGGCCGACACCGCAGGCCAGACCTGGACGCTGTATGCCTCCGGCGACGTCGCCAGCCCCAACAGCGGTGGCGACGAACAGAACGCCGCGGTGATCAAGAACGGCATCGCCGCCGACCCTGACCACACCCGTGTCGCCATGCTCGGCGACGGCGCCTACCCCGATGGCAGCCTGGCCACCTACCAGGCCGAATACGGCAAGGCCGGCAGTTGGGGCGACTTCAAGGACAAGACCTACCCTGTTCCAGGCAACCACGACTACGGCCAGACCATGGGCCCCAGCGACGCGGGCTACCGCATGTACTGGGACTCCACGCTCCAGGCGCTCAACGGCGACCACGGCGACACCAGCGGTGACACGCTCTCCGACAACAGCGGCTGGTACTCCGTCGACGTCGGACCGTACTGGCACCTAATCGCGCTCAACTGGGCGTGCTCGAACAGCAACCCGACCGGCGGCGGCTCGCAGTCCGGCTGCTCGGAGACCGACCCGCAAGGCAAGTGGCTGGCGGGCGACCTCCAGAAAGCCACTGCGGCCCACAAGCACATCATCGCCACGTGGCATGGCGCCCGGTTCTTCTCCACGAACGACAACGGCCCGCAGCAACCGAATGACTCCGTCGGTCCCTCGACCGACTTCCAGAAGACCAATTCCTACTGGAAGATGCTGCACGCGGCCGGCGCCGACATGGTGCTCGCCGGCCACCACCACAACTACGAGCGTTTCGGCCACATGAGCATCGCCGAGCCGCCTACGCCGCCAGCCGGTGACCACCAGGGCACGACCGACGCCACGGGCCCCCGTGAGTTCGTCGTCGGCACCGGCGGCGGTGAGCCGTCACACTTCATCGGCTCCCCGGCGACCGGGAGCGAGTTCCGCCTCGACGGCCAGTTCGGCGTCCTCAAGCTCACGCTCAACCCGAACTCCTACAGCTGGCAGTTCCTCTCCGCCGCGGACGGATCAGTCCTCGACTCGGGCAGCGACACGACGCTCCAGGCTGTCGCGGTCGGCCCCGGCACGACCGACACCACGACCACCACAGCACCCATCTGCACCGGTTGCACGACGCCGACGACCGCACCCGCCCCCGGCAACCGCCGCGGCTACTGGATGGTCGGGGCCGACGGCAAGGTCTACGGCTTCGGGACGGCCCAGCGCTTTGGCGACGCCGGCCTGACGCCGGGCACCAGCGCCGTCGACCTCGAGCCGACCCCCAGCGGTGACGGCTACTGGGTCGTCGACGACGCCGGCGGGGTGTCCAGCTTCGGCGACGCCGTCTTCCGGGGCGCACCCGACAGCCTGACGCTGAAGGCGGGCGAGAAGGTCACCAGCCTGTCGTCGACCGCCACCGGCAAGGGCTACTGGATGTTCACCAACAAGGGCCGGGTCCTCACCTTCGGCGACGCCGTGGCCTACGGCGACATGTCGAAGCAGACCCTCAACGCCCCGGTGCTCGACTCGATCGTCACCCCGACCGGCAAGGGCTACTACATGGTGGCGGCCGACGGCGGCATCTTCTCCTTCGGCGACGCCAAGTTCTACGGCTCGATGGGCGGCAAGAAGCTCAACGCCCCGGTGCAGTCGCTCGTCCCCGACAGCGACGGCGTCGGCTACTGGCTCGTGGCTTCCGACGGCGGCATCTTCGCCTTCGACGCCCCCTTCAAGGGCTCCATGGGCGGCCAGAAGCTGAACAAGCCCGTGACGGGCATGGTCCGCTACGCCGACGGATACCTGATGGTCGGCGAGGACGGCGGCATCTTCAACTTCTCCAACCAGCAGTTCCTGGGCTCGCTGGGCGACAAGCCTCCGGCCCGGCCGATCGTCTCCGTCGCCGCCCTCGGGTAGCGACAGAGATATACCGAATCGTCGGAAACGGCCCGGGTTGACGAACCCGGGCCGTTTCTGTGCGAAGGAGACCCCGCCGGTGAACCCGGACAACCGTTCTGCGGCCAGCAGGTGACGGCGAGGAAACGGGGGTTCCGCTGGCGAACTTTCCCTCTAACACACTTCAGACGTGGAGGACGGGGCATGGCTGATCCGCAGAGTCGAAACGAGCCGATTGGCGGCCACCCTGAGAGCGTCGACCCGCCCTGGTTCCAGGAGCTGGTGCGACGGGCTTTCGAGCGGGAGCTGCGCCGCTACCAGACGCTCGGCGCCGACGCCGACGAGAGCCTGGAGCGGGCCATGTGGTACGTGTTCGACCTCCGTAACAACCTGACCGAGCTCTACCAGGCCGGCGCCGCCGGCGCCGAAGAGGGCTAGGCCAGCCAAGATCTCCGCGAGGCGCCGCTACCCTGCGCCTCCGATGCAATCCAAACTCACCCGTCACGCCCCGGTGCTCGCCTTCCGGGGCGTGACGCTGTGTTTCGACCCCGGCCGGCCCGTGCTGGCCGGGGTCGACTGGCAGGTGGGGCCGGGCGAGCGGTGGGTCGTGCTCGGCGCCAACGGCTCGGGGAAGACGTCGCTCCTGCGGATGGCCGGCGGCTGGCTGTTCCCCACCACCGGCACGGTCGACGTCCTCGGGCACCGGCTCGGCCGGGTCGACATCCGCACGCTCCGGCGCCGCCTCGGCTACGCCAGTGGAGCGCTGGTGGCCCAGATGCGGCCCGGCGTCACCGGCCTCGAGGTCGTCATGGCGGCCAAGCACGCCGCCCTCGAGACGTGGTGGCACAGCTACGACGACGCCGACCGGGACCGGGCCCGGGGCCTGCTGGAGCGGATGGGCTGCGGCCACCTGGCCGACCGGGCGGTGTCGACGGCCTCCGACGGGGAGCGCCAGCGGATCCAGCTGGCCCGCACCCTGATGGTCGACCCCGACCTCCTGCTGCTCGACGAGCCGACCGCCGGGCTCGACCTCGGCGGCCGGGAGGCGCTCGTCGGCCGCCTCGCCGACCTGGCCGCCGACCCGGAGTCGCCGGCCACCGTTCTCGTCACCCACCACACCGAGGAGATCCCGCCCGGCTTCACCCACGCCCTCCTTCTCCGGGGCGGACGGGTCCTGGCCGCCGGCCCGCTCGACGAGACGGTCACCGGCTCCGCCCTGTCGGCCTGCTTCGACACTGCCGTCACCCTGGAGCGCCGGGCCGGACGCTTCATCGCCCTCGCCGAGCCGGAGGCCCGAGTCCCGTGACCGCCCGGGGTTCGGGGGTGTCCCCCAAATGAACTACCCTGCCGCCCCCCGCCAGGACATCGTCGAGGACCTCCACGGCCACGACGTAGCCGACCCCTACCGCTGGCTGGAGGACGCCGACGACCCCGCCACCCGGTCCTGGTCCAAGGCCCAGGACGAACTCACCCGACCTTTCCTCGAGCTCCTCCCGGCCCGCGACGCCTTCGCCGCACGGCTCCGCGACCTGTCCGTCGGGCTGGTGACAACCCCGTCCGTCCGGGGCGACCGGTTCTTCGTGGCCCGACGTGGGGCCGACCAGGAGCACGCCGTGCTGGCCGTCCTCGCCCCCGGCGACGACCCGCTCACCGGCGGGCGGGTGCTGATCGACCCCAGCGCCCTGTCCGACGACGACACCGTCACCCTCGACGGCTGGCTCCCCTCGCCCGACGGCACGCTGCTCGCCTACCTGCTGTCCGACGCCGGCGACGAGGAGTCGTCGCTGCGGGTCATGGCGGTCGACACCGGCGAGGCCGTCGACGGGCCGATCGACCGCTGCCGCTACAGCTCCCTGGCCTGGACGAGCGACGCCACGGGCCTCTACTACGTCCGCCGCCTCCCGCCCGGCGCCGTGCCGGCGGGCGAGGAGTCGTTCCACCGCCGGGTCCGCTTCCACCGCCTCGGCGCCGACCCGGAAACCGACGACCTCGTCTTCGGCGACGGGCGCGACCCGACCGCCTACTACTCGGTCGACGTGTCGGTTGACGGCCGGTGGCTCCTCCTGGCCGAGCATCTCGGGACGGCGCCCCGCAACGACGTCTGGATCGCCGACCTCGCCACCCCTGCCGGCCACCGCCGTCTGGTTCCCGTCGCCGAGGGCCTCGACGCCGCCACCTACCCCCACGTCGGCCCCGACGGCCGCCTTTACCTCCACACCGACCTCGGCGCCCCCCGCTACCGGCTGGCCGTCACCGACCCCGAGCGGCCCGGGCCCGAGCACTGGGTCGACCTCCTGCCCGAGAGCGACGCCGTCCTGGCCGACTGGACCCTGACCGACGACGCCGTCGTCGCCGTCCGGGCCCTCCACGGCGTCAGCCGGGTCACCGTCCACGACCTGCGGACGGGCGGCGAGGCCGGCGAGATCCCGCTGCCCGGCCTCGGCGTGGCGTCGGTGACGAGCCGGCCCGAAGGGGGCGACGACGTGTGGATCGGGTACGCGGATTTCACGACCCCTCCCCAGGTGTGGCATCACCGGGTGACGGTGGCATCCGGCGTTCATTCCGGACACCCGTCCGTCCGAAATGAACGCAGGTTCGGCGACCCGACGCTCTGGGCCAGCGCCCCGGGGTCACCCGACCTGCCCGAGATCCACACCGAACAGGTCACCTACCGCTCGGCGGACGGGACCGAGGTCCGGATGTTCGTCGTCCACCGGGCCGGCGTCGACCCGTCGAACGGCCCCCACCGCAGCGTCCTCTACGGCTACGGCGGGTTCCAGGTGTCG
>JAUZEY010000393.1 GCA_030838785.1 Actinomycetota bacterium
GCGGGCAAGACGGTCACGTTCATGCCGAAGCCGATCTTCCAGGACAACGGCTCCGGCATGCACGTCCACCAGTCGCTGTGGAAGGGCGGCGAGCCGTTGTTCTTCGACGAGACGGGTTACGCCGGCCTGTCCGACATGGCCCGTTGGTACATCGGCGGCCTGCTCAAGCACACGCCGGCCGTGTTGGCCTTCGCCGCCCCGACCACCAACTCCTACAAGCGGTTGGTCCCGGGCTACGAGGCGCCGGTCAACCTGGTGTACTCGCAGCGGAACCGCTCGGCCTCGGTGCGGATCCCGCTGTACTCCAAGAGCCCGAAGGCGAAGCGGCTCGAGTACCGCTGCCCCGACCCGTCCTGCAACCCGTACCTGGCCTTCTCGGCCATGCTCATGGCCGGCCTCGACGGCATCCAGAACCGGATCGAGCCGCCGAAGCCCCTCGACAAGGACCTCTACGACCTCCCGCCGGAGGAGCTGGCCCAGGTTCCCCAGGTCCCCTCGTCGCTGGAGGAGGCCCTGTCTGCCCTGGAGGCCGACCACAAGTTCATGCTGGTCGGCGACGTCTTCACCCAGGACGTGATCGACACCTGGATCGACTACAAGCGCTCCCGGGAGATCGACGCCGTCCGCCTCCGCCCCCACCCCTGGGAGTTCTACCTCTACTACGACATCTAGTCAGAAATAGCCTCTGGCCTGCATAAACACAGGTCAAATCGGCCCTCGGGCCGTCACGGGGCCGTCACACGCCGGGCGGGAGACTTCGGTCGACCGCCCGGCGTTCGCGTTCCCGGCCGTTCCCACCCGACACGGGTCCCGTCCGCCCGCCCGCCGGTCCTCAAACCGGCGTTCCTTTTCCGCAGTATCCCGGTAAACGAACGCCAGTTGCGCCGAGCCAGACCGTCGCCGCATTCCGGCGTTCGATTTCCGCAGTATCCCGGAAAACGAACGCCAGTTGCGTGGGGCACTCCCTGGATCTGCGGGGCGTCGGATCCTCGCTGACGGGGACGCTCCCGGAGCGGTCGTGTGCCAGGCTTCGGGGGTGAGCGCCGCCGAGCCGTCCGCCTGGGTCGCCCGGTTCGCCTCCTTGGTCCCGCCCGGTGGACCGGTCCTCGACGTCGCCTGCGGTTCGGGACGCCACACGCGGTTCTTCCTCGCCCTTGGCCATCCCGTCACCGCCGTCGACCGGGACACGAGCGGCCTGGCCGACATCGAGCGCGATCCCCGGCTGGACGTCGTCAAGTACGACCTCGAGGCCGGCGAGCCGTTCCCCTTCGGGCCGGGGTCCTTCGCCGGGGTGGTGACCGTGAACTACCTCCATCGCCCGCTGTTCGCCGACCTCGTCGCCGCCGTCGCCGACGGGGGCGCCCTGCTCTACGAGACCTACGCCCGGGGCCACGAACGCTTTGGCCGTCCCCAACGACCGGAGTTCCTGCTCGAGCCCGGCGAGCTCCTCGAGGCGGTGAGGGGCGAGCTGCGGGTCGTCGCCTACGAGGACGTCATCCTCGAGGAGCCTGGACCGAAGGCCGTCCAGCGCATCGCCGCCGTGCGAACGCCGGCCGGCAGCTGACAAGGTAAGGGGATGGCCAAGAAGGGCGCCGGGAAAGAGGCCCGTCAGGAGCAGGGCTCCCCCGTCACGCCGCCCGTCGATGCGGGCGGGACGGATCTGCTCGACAGGGAGCTGTCGTGGCTCGACTTCAACGCCCGGGTGCTGGCCCTGGCCGCAGATCGGGCCGTCCCACTGCTGGAGCGACTCAAGTTCCTGGCCATCTTCTCGGGCAACCTCGACGAGTTCTTCATGGTCCGGGTGGCCGGGCTTGCCGGGCGGGTGGCGGCCGGCCTGGGGGCGGCGACGGCCGGGGGGCTCGAGCCGGCGGCGCAGCTCAAGGCCATCCGGGCCCGGGTCCTGGAGCTCATGGCCGACCAGACGGCCGTGTTCGCAGGGCTGGCCCCGGCGCTGGCCGAGGCCGGGATCCACGTGGCGGGCCCCGGCGGGATCGATCCCGTCGACGAGGAGGAGCTGCGGCGCCGTTTCGAGGAGCAGCTGTTCCCCGTCCTCACCCCGCTCGCCGTCGACCCCGGGCATCCCTTTCCCTACATCTCCAACCTGTCGCTCAACCTGGCGGTGCTGGTGCGGGACGGGCGCGACGGCGAACGCCGCTTCGCCCGCGTCAAGGTCCCGCCGCTGCTGGCCCGGTTCCAGGTCACGGAGGACGGCACCCGGCTCTATCCGCTCGAGCAGCTGATCGGCCACTCCCTGGCGATGCTTTTCCCGGGGATGGAGGTCGAGTCGTGGCACCCGTTCCGGGTCACCCGCAACGCCGACCTGATGGTCGACGACGAAGAGGCCGACGACCTCCTGGCCGCGGTCGAGATGCAACTCCGGCAACGGCGCTTCGGCCGGGCCGTGCGGCTGGAGGTCGACGCCGGGATGCCGGCCGGTGTCCGCCAGCTCCTGCTGCGCGAGCTGCAGCTGGGGGCCGACGACCTCTACGAAGTCACCGCGGGGGACACTCCCGCACCCCCGGGCTCCGGGATCCTCGACCTCGGCTCGCTGTCGGAGCTCTGCGCCCTCAACCGGCCGGAGCTGAAGTACCCGGCCAGGGTGCCCGTCCCGCCGCCCGGGCTCGGCGCCGATCCGGTCGACGTCTTCGCCATCCTCCGGAGCCGCGACGTCCTCGTCCACCATCCCTACGAGTCGTTCTCCGCCGTCCAGGCCTTCATCGACCGGGCCGCCGACGACCCCGACGTGCTGGCCATCAAGCAGACGATGTACCGGACGTCGCTCGACAGCGCCATCCCCCGGGCGCTCATCCGCGCCGCCGAGCGGGGGAAGCAGGTGGCCGTCCTCGTCGAGCTCACCGCCCGGTTCAGCGAAGAGGTGAACATCTCCTGGGCCCGCCGCCTGGAGGAGGCCGGCGTCCACGTTGTCTACGGCCTCGTCGGGCTGAAGACGGGCTGCAAGGCCACGCTGGTGGTGCGCCGGGAGAGGGGGGAACTCCGCCGTTACTGTCACATCGGGACGGGCAACTACGACGCCTCCACGGCCCGCCAGTACGAGGACGTCGGCCTGCTGACCGGGGACGACGACATCGGCGCCGATCTGAGCGAGCTGTTCAACTACCTGACCGGCTACAGCCGGCGGGGCGACTACCGCAAGCTGGTCGTGGCCCCGATGCGGCTGCGGCCGCGGATCCTCGACCTGATCCGGGAGACGGCGGCCGCGCCCGGCGGGCGCATTGCCATGAAGATGAACAACCTTGTCGACGAGGAGGTCATCGAGGCGCTCTACGAAGCGTCGACGGCCGGCTGCGAGATCGACCTCGTGATCCGGGGGATCTGCCGGTTACGGCCCGGCGTCCCGGGCCGCTCGGAACGCATCCGGGTCCGGTCGATCGTCGGCCGTTTCCTCGAGCACTCCCGGATCTTCGCCTTCGGCGATCGGGATGGTGCCACCCGGTATTTCATCGGTTCGGCCGACCTCACCCCGAGCAACCTCGACCGGA
>JAUZEY010000395.1 GCA_030838785.1 Actinomycetota bacterium
CGTCGCCGCCCTCGTCACGGTGGTGGGTGCCTCGGCGCTGGCGGTTGTGGCCACGCGCCCCGACGGACGGGCCGGTGGGGCGGCCGTCGCCGCCGCCGTCCGACCAGTGGTGGCGCCGCCGCCGGCCACGACCCCGCCGGGCACCGACGCCCCCGCCCCCGCGCCGGTCACGACGTCGTCGTCGAGCACGACCACGACGGTCGCGCTGCCGCCGGCCCCGACGCTCCACGTCGCCGCCGCCCGTCCGCCGGCTCCGCCTCCGGTCCCACTGACCCTCACCGCGGCGCTGCAACAGGCCCTGGGCGGGATGTCGGGCTGCCTCATCGTCCAGGACGACGGCGCCACGATATTCGACCACGACTCCGGCTCCGCCTTCGTCCCTGCCTCGAGCCAGAAGCTCCTCGTGGCCGCCGCCGCCCTGTCCCGGCTCGGGCCCGACTTCCGCTTCGAGACCAGGGTGGTGGCCGCCCGTTCCCCGCAGGACGGCTCCCTCGACGACGCCTGGCTCGTCGGCGCCGGCGACCCCTACCTGGCCACACCCGAATACGTCGGCTACCTGGCCACGAAGGTCCGCACCGCCGACCTGCCCATGACCCCGATGGCGATCCTGGCCGACGAGCTCGTCGCCCGGGGCGTGCGGGCCATCCCCGGCGGCCTGCACACCGACGAGTCCCGCTACGAGCCGCAGCGATCGGTGCCGTCGTGGAAGGCCTCGTACGTCACTGAAGCCGAGGTCGGCTCCCTCGGCGCGCTGACCGTCAACGAGGGGCTCGCCTCTTGGGGCCCGTCCCAGACGGTGGCCTCCGATCCGGCCGTCAGCGCCGCCACCGCCCTCGGCCGGCTGCTCGGCGATAGGGGTGTCGCCGTCCCGGCGCCCACCGCCGGCGGCACCGCCCCGCCGGGAGCGGTCGTCCTGGCCACGGTCCGGTCCGCTCCCCTGGCCCAGATCGTGGCCGGCATGCTGCGGGCCAGCGACAACTACGTGGCCGAGATGCTGGTCAAGGAACTCGACCACCAGTACGGCGGTCCCGGCCTCACCGCCGGCGGCACCGCCCGGGTCCTCGAGGAGGACGGGCGTCTCGGCGTGCCCGTCGACGGCGTCCACCTCGGCGACGGTTCAGGGCTCGACGTCGGGAACCGGGCCACCTGCCGGGCGCTGCTCGGGGCCCTCAACCTGTCCCGGCTCGAGCCGTTCAGCGTCCTCGATTCCGGGCTGGCCATCGCCGGCCACACCGGCACGCTGGCCAAGCGTTACGTCGGCTCCCCCGCCGACGGCCGCCTGGCGGCCAAGACGGGCTGGATCAACGGCGCGGCGGCGATGGTCGGCCGCATCGCCGGCCAGCCGACCCGGCGCTTCGCCCTGATCGTCAACGGCTCGTTCGGGTGGCCGGCGGCGCAGGCGATCGAGGACCGGATCGTGGCCCTCCTCACCAGCGCCCTGGCGCCCTGACCGCGCCCGGAGCCAACGCGGTCAGGCGGTATCGCCCGACTTCCACTGCTCCCAGGAGAGGTTCCAGTCGGACATACCCGGGTCGTAGAGCTTCGGCTTGGCGGTCGAGTTCACCACGTCGACCACGTCGCCGCGCTGCGTGAAGTCGTAGAACCATTTGGCGTCAGCGGTGCTTGCGTTGATGCAGCCATGTGAGACGTTCTGCTTCCCCTGCGCCCATACCGACCACGGCGCGGCGTGGACGAACGTGCCGCTGTACGACAGCCGTGTCGCCCAGGCGACCTTGCGGTAGTACCCACCCGGTCCGTCGCGGGGAATGCCGATGGTGGTCGAGTCCATCGTGACCTGGCTCGACTTCTCCAGCGTCAGGTGGACGCCGTTGTGGGTCGGGTAGCGCTTCTGGCCGATGCTGACCGGGATCACCTTCACGACATGGCCGTCGGCGGTCACTGTCATCTGGTGGGTATCGGCGTCAATGGTGCTGAGGTGGGCGGCGCCGATCCGGAAATGAATGGAACGCTCCTCGGCCCCCGAAGCGTCGCCGATCTGCAGGCCCCGCAGGTCGCTGTGGAGGGTGACCTCGGTGCCCGGCTGCCAGTAGGCGGCCGGCCTCCAGTGGACGCGGGCGGGCGTGATCCAGCGCCAGGCGCCCTCCACCGGGGAGTTGGAGGTGACGGAGAGCCGTTGCTCGACCGCCGGGCGGTCGGCGGCCGCCACCGGCCGGTCGAACGTCACCACGGCGGGCATGCCGACGCCGACGACCTCGCCGTCGCCCGGCGAGAGGGTGGCGTGGAGCACGGCGCTCGGCGCCGACGACGACACTGTCAACGTCTGGTCGAACGGGCGCTGGTCGGTGCCGACGGCCGACACCCGCACCGTGTAGGTCGTACGGGGGACGAGGGGCTCGCTGCTCTGCCAGGCGGCGCCGTCGGCGGCCAGGTCGCCCGGGACCGCCTGGCCCTGCGGGTCCTCGACGGCGACGCCGGTGAGGGTGGCATTGGCGACGACCACCCGGAGCGGGACGTCGGAGGGAACGGTACCGGTCTGATCGGCTCCCACGGACACCTTGGGCTCGGCCGGCCCGCCCGCCGCCGCGGTCGGCGTGGCCCGGATCGCCGCCGCGGCCGGGAGCGCCTCCCGGCCGCTGGTCGAGGCCTGTGATCCCCCCCCGAAGCGGACGGCGCTGACGGCGGCCAGGGCCAACACGGCCAGGAGCGCCACTCGGTATCGGGTCTTCGGCATTTCGCTGGTCCTCCGGCCTGACATCGGCCCCCGACACCATCCTTGCCGCGGACGGCCGCCGCCGCCAGAACGAAGCACTTGCGTAAGCAAAAACTGTCTCTGCGGATAGGTCGGTCCGTCGGCCGGCGAAGTGGTCAGTCAGACAGCGGCCGGTGACCGGCGGCGGCTGTGGCATTCTCACCCGATGCGACCACTGGCGGTACACCATGTGTCCATCAACGTCGCCGACGTCGAGGCGGCGATCGACTTCTACACCGGCGTCCTCGGCCTCGAGCAGCGCCCCGACCGCCCTGATTTCCCCTTCGGTGGCGCATGGCTCGACGCCGGCGCACAGCAGCTCCACCTCATCGAGGGCACCCCGCCCCCCGGGCTCGGCCAGCACTTCGCGCTCCTGGTCGAGGACCTCGACGGGACGATCGCCGAGTTGCGCAGCGAGGGCATCGAGGTCAGCGACCCCCGCCCGGTCGGGCGCAGCCGCCAGGCCTTCGTCACCGACCCGTCCGGCAACGCCATCGAACTCCACCAGGCCGGCGCCGCCTGACCCTGCAGCTCCGGCGACCAAACTGCGACCAATGGCCCCGGTGGTACCCCTCCTGGACGCGAGTCAGGGGCCCGGAAAGGCCCCTGACCGGTGCTTCTTAGAGAGCGGACGAC
This sequence comes from Actinomycetota bacterium, assembly GCA_030838785.1. Taxonomy (GTDB): domain Bacteria; phylum Actinomycetota; class Acidimicrobiia; order IMCC26256; family BP-133; genus BP-133. Next base: position 3,347 of record JAUZEY010000395.1, read on the forward strand.
CGGATTCGAACCGGCGACCCCAACCTTGGCAAGGTTGCCGATGGGCGGAATCGGCGGCGGCGAGGGGCACACAGAACGCCGTGACCAGCACTTATTCCTCTCGGCGCCGCCGGTGCCGCTGCATGCCGGGGCCCGATTGACACGCAGATTGACGCGCGAGGCAGCTTGAGAGGGCATCGGTGTTCAAGATGAACGCGTCGTCTTCTCTAGCCGACGGATGGCATCGGGAATCGAGCGAGCCAGGTGACTCATGATCTCGCCGGGCGACGCCGGCGGTCGCCTGCGCCGGGATGCCATCTCGTCGATGGCCGTTCCGACGAGCACAGGGTCGTTGCCGACCAAACGGCCGGCAAACACGTCTGGGCTCACGACGAGAACGTCGTAGGGTCGGCAGGCGTTGGCCGGAAAGTCTCTGAGATTGAAGGTCACGAGAAAACCCGCATCGGCCAGCGCGGCAGCGGCCAGAACATGGCGGTCCTTCGGGTGGTTCCCCATCTGATCGATCAGTTCCCCAGGTGGCTCGACGCTGGCGCTGGGCATGGCCCGGTCCATGGCCGCGAGTCGGTAGGCGATCTGCTCCGACGTGAGGTCCGGTCGGTTGGCGGCCAGGTTTCGCCCGACCTCATTGAGGATCTGGGGGCTCCAGTGAGCGCGGTAGAGCCCGAGACCAGCGGTGCTGATGAAGAAGTCAGCGAGGGCGATCGGATACAGGACGTTGGCGTCCAGTACCGCCGCGACCGTCACCGATCAGTACTCGAGGCCGAGATCTTCGCCCTGACGGACTATGTCTTCGACCGCCTCCCGACGCCGGCGGTCCTGGGCCGCACGGTACGCCAACACGTCGGCAAGGCGGACCCGCCGGTGGGTCCCGACCTTCTCGAAGGGCAGATCGCCCCGCTCCAGCAAGCTGATCACATGGGG
>JAUZEY010000510.1 GCA_030838785.1 Actinomycetota bacterium
GCCCGCTCCGGATCCTTGAGTCCGTGGCCGGTCAGCGTGCAGACCACGGTCTCACCGGTGCGGATCAGGCCGCCCTCGACGGCCCGGAGCAGCCCCGCCACCGACGCCGCCGAGGCCGGCTCGCAGAACACGCCCTCCCGTTCGGCCAGGAGCCGGTAGGCGTCGAGGATCTCGACGTCGGTGACGGCCCCGATGGCACCGCCGGACTCGTCCCGGGCGGCGATCGCCCCGTCCCACGAGGCGGGGTTGCCGATGCGGATGGCGGTGGCGATCGTCTCGGGGAAGGCCACGGGCTCGCCCGACACCAGCGGCGCCGACCCCGCCGCCTGCCAGCCGAGCATGCGGGGCCGGCGGGCGGCCCGTCCGGCGCTGTGGTCCTCGCCGTAGCCCCGCCAGTACGCCGTGATGTTGCCGGCGTTGCCGACCGGGATGCAGTGGACGTCGGGGGCGTCACCGAGTTCGTCGACGATCTCGAACGCCGCCGTCTTCTGGCCCTCCAGCCGGTAGGGGTTGACGGAGTTGACCAGGGTGATGGCGTCGCGGGCGGCCAGCTCCCGTACCACGGTCAGCGCCTGGTCGAAGTTGCCTTTGATCTGGATGACCTTGGCGCCGTGGATGAGGGCCTGGGCCAGCTTGCCGAGGGCGATGTGCCCTTCGGGGATCAGCACGGCGCAGACGAGCCCGGCCCGGGCGGAGTAGGCCGCCGCCGATGCCGACGTGTTGCCGGTCGAGGCGCAGATGACCGCCTTCGAGCCCTCCTCCACCGCCTTGGAGATGGCCAGGGTCATGCCCCGGTCCTTGAACGACCCGGTGGGGTTGAGGCCTTCGTACTTGAGCAGCACCTTGGCCTCGACCCGCTCCGACAGGTACGGCGCCGGCAGCAGCGGCGTGCCGCCCTCCCGCAGGGTGATGACGGGCGTGGCGGCGGTGACCGGGAGCCGGTCGCGGTAGGCCTCGATGATGCCGGGCCAGGGGGCGAAACGGGTCACTCGTCCTCTCCCACCACCCGGAGGATCGAACCCACCCGGTGGACGGGCTCCAGCTGCCGCACCGCCGCCATCGTGGCCTCGAAGTCGCGCTCCTTGGCCTTGTGGGTGACGAAGATCAGGCGGGCGTCGCCATTCTTCCTCTCTTCTTCAGAGATGCCTTGCTGCTGCATGGATTTGATCGACACGCCGTGCTCGCCGAAGGCGGAGGCGATGGCGGCCAGCACCCCGGGCCGGTCGGCCACCTCGGCCATCACGTAGAACTGGGACGCCACTTCGTCGATGGGGCGGACCCGCTTCTTCACCGGTGCCCCCATGGTGGCCCCGCGGCTGCCGGCGGCCAGGTTGCGGGCGGCATCGATGAGGTCGCCGAGCACCGCCGAGGCCGTGGGCATCCCGCCCGCCCCCCGGCCGTAGAACATCAGGCTGCCAGCGGCATCAGCTTCGATGAAGACTGCATTGAACGAATCCTTCACGGCCGCCAGCGGGTGGTTGACCGGGACCATGGCCGGGTGCACCCGCACGGCGATCTCCTCGTCGACCTCCTCCGCGATGGCCAACAGCTTGACGACGTAGCCGAGCTCCCGGGCCGACTCGATGTCGGACGGCGACACGCCGGAGATCCCTTCGTGGTACACGTCGCCCGCCACCACCTTCGTCCCGAAGGCGATGGAGGCGAGGATGGCGGCCTTGGCCGCGGCGTCGAACCCCTCGACGTCGGCGGTGGGATCGCGTTCGGCGTAGCCCAGCGTCTGGGCCTCGGCCAGCGCCTCGTGGAACGACGCCCCTGACTCCGTCATGCGGGTCAGCACGAAGTTGGTGGTGCCGTTGACGATCCCGGTGATGCGGCGGATCCGGTCGCCGGCCAGGGATTCCCGCAGCGGCCGCAGCAGCGGGATGCCGCCGCAGACCGACGCCTCGAAGAGGAGGTCGACACCGTTGGCCTCGGCCGTCTCGAACAGCTCCCGGCCGAAGTTGGCCAGCAGCTCCTTGTTGGCCGTGACGACCGGCTTGCCGGCGGCCAGGGCGGAGAGGATCAGGGTCCGGGCCGGTTCGATCCCGCCGATCACCTCCACGACGAGGTCGATGGACGGGTCGGCGACGACGTCGTCGGCGTCGTGGGTGAAGCGGCCGGGGTCGAGGTCGACGTCGCGCTCCTTGGCCAGGTTGCGGACGGCGACCTTGGCCACCTCCACCTTCACGCCGGCCCGGGCCTCGATGGAGGCGGCGTTGGCCTCGGCCAGGCGGACGAGGGCCGACCCGACGTGGCCGCAGCCGAGGAGCCCGACGCGGACCACACCGCCGCGGTCGGCGATGGCCTTGGCGGACAGGGTCACGTCTCCTCCAGGCGGAGCAGGTCGTCGACCGTCTCCCGGCGGACGACGAGGCGGGCCTCGCCCCCGGCGGCGAAGACGACGGCCGGCCGGGGGACCTTGTTGTAGTTGCTGGCCATGGCGTAACCGTAGGCGCCGGTCGCCGGCGTGCAGAGTAGGTCGCCCACGGCGAGGTCGGCCGGAAGCGTGGCGTCGCGGACCAGCAGGTCGCCCTGCTCACAGTGCTTGCCGGCCACCGTGACCACCAGCGGCCGCTCGGCGGTCGCCCGCTCGGGCAGGAACGCCTCGTAGCGGGCGCCGTAGGTGGCCGGACGGGCGTTGTCGCTCATGCCCCCGTCCACCGCGGCGTAGGTGCGGACCCCAACGATCTCCTTGATGGTGCCGACCCGGTAGAGCGTCACGCCGGCGGTGCCGGCGATCGACCGGCCCGGCTCCACCAGCACCGCCGGCCGGGACGAGAGGCCGGTGTCGGAGATCGCCTCGTCGACGGCCCGGCGCAGCACGGCGGCGTACTCGGCCACCGTCGGCGGCTCGTCGCCGTCGTGATAGGCGATGCCGAGGCCGCCACCGAGGTTGAGCTCCCCGATCGCGCCGGCGCCCACCGCCGCCTCCACCTCGGCGGCGAGGTCGACGACCACCGCCGCCGCCCGGGCGTAGGACTCCAGCACGTGGATCTGGGATCCGATGTGGCAGTGGAGCCCGGCCAGCTCCAGATAGGGGCTGGCCGCCACCCGCCGGGCCGCCTCCAGGGCGTCGCCGGGGCGGACGGGGAAGCCGAACTTCGAGTCCTCCGTGCCGGTCTCGATGTACTGGTGGGTGTGGGCCTCGACGCCGGGCGTGACCCGGAGCAGGACCCGGGGCGCCGCCAGGCCGCCCTTCACCAGCTTCTCCAGCCGGTCGAGCTCGGTGAAGGAGTCGGCCACGATCCGCCCGACACCGCCGGCCAGGGCGGAGCCCAGCTCTTCGTCCGACTTGTTGTTGCCGTGGAAGACGATCCTCCGGGGCGGGAACCCGGCCGAGAGGGCGACGTGGAGCTCGCCGCCGGTGGCGACGTCGAGGTGGAGGCCCTCCTCGCCCACGAGGCGGACCATGGCCCGGCACAGGAACGCCTTGCCGGCGTAGGCGACGCCGTCGGGCCCGAAGGCGCCGACGTACTCCCGGCAGCGGGCCCGGAGATGGGCCTCGTCGTAGACGAACAGCGGCGTGCCGAACCGCTCGGCCAGGAGGCCGAGGTCGCAACCGCCGATCGAGAGCCGGCCGTCCGGAGAGACGGCAGCCGTGGCCGGAAGGAGACGCAGGTCGATCGGGGCGCTCACGGGCGGGAGGGAGGAACGCCGTTCAGAGGTGGGGGCCCACGGGGCGGTCGGGATCCCCTGCCGCCGCCGGCTGACCGGGCCCGGCCCCGGGCCGGGCCGGGCCGGGCGGGCGGGCGCCGTTGGCGTCCGCCGCGGCCTGGCTACGGGCCAGGAGGACGTTCACCCGGGCGATGAGGTCGAGCGGGTCGAACGGCTTGGTGACGTAGTCGTCCACTCCGAGCTCCATGCCCCGCTCGACGTCCTGGCTCTGGGCCCGCGCCGTCACGAAGATGATCGGGATGTGGGCGGTGTGGTCGTCTTCACGTAACGCCTTCGCCACTTCGTAGCCGGTCATGCGGGGCATCATCACGTCGAGAATCACGATGTCGGGGAGGACGGCCCGGGCCCGCTCGAGCCCCTCGGCCCCATCCGACGCCCGGACGACCTCGAACCCCTCCATCTCGAAGTTCACCTCGAGCAGCTTCAGGATGACGGGGTCGTCGTCGACCACGAGCACGGTGGCCGGGGCCATGAAAGCAATCGTACACGGACGGTTTTCGGGCTCCCCGGACACCGGAGGCGTAGGATTTCGTGTTCCCCGCTGCCCTCGTAGCTCAGGGGATAGAGCAACGGCCTCCGGAGCCGTGTGCGGGCGTTCGAATCGCCCCGAGGGCGCTGATATAACCGCTGATCAGCGCATGTTTCTTGACTGGCCCAGCGGCGTTCACCGCTGGGGAGTCCGTGAAAAGTCGGTCAGCTGACGGATTGCGGTCCGCAAATCAGACCGGAGCCATGGGTCGGCCGCGCCGAAATGCCGCCTGGAGAGGGCGCGACCGACTCAGACCGAGAGGACCTCGGCGATCTGGACAGACCGGCAGCAGCGGAAGCGACCGTTGCGGGTCGGCCGGTTCCAGGTGTCGAGCACGGCCCACAGAGCGCCCCGGGCGTCGCGGAAGGTCTCGAGGCCCCCCGGGGCGTACTGGCCCTCGACCCCGAGGCCGGCCGTCGTGAGGAACGGGCGGTCCGAGGTTTCCCGGCAGGGGCCGTCGAGGTCCGGGCAATAGGCCAGGCCGGTGGCGTAGCCGGGCGTGTCGAAGTGGTTGCCGGAGTAGAAGAGCCACCAGCCGCCGTCCGCCGACGGGATGGCGGCGGGCTCCTCGACGATCTTGTCCTGCCAGCGTGACCGGGCGCTCAGCAACCGGTGCGGGGTGCCGGCCAGGCCGAGACCGTCGGCGGTGAGCGCCTGCTGCCACAGGCTGCTGGGGCGGCCGAGGGTGTTCGCCTCGTCTTTCCAGAGCAGGTGGAGCCCACCGTGGCCGTCCCGTGTCACGGCCGGGTCGATCGACCCCCCGAGGTCGTGCTGGCAGAGCAGCGGCCCGTCGCCGACGCCGGAGTAGGGCCCGTCGGGCGCTTTCGAGGCGGCGACGGCGATGCACTGCTGCCCGCTGCCGGCGTCGGGCAGGGTCACGTACATGACGAAGCCGTGGCCGGTGTCGAGCACCGCCGGCGCCCAACTCAGGGAATGCTTCGGATCGGGACGGGCCCATCCGGGAAGGTCGGCCAGGGCGTCGGGGCCCTTCTGCCACGTCGCGAGATCGGACGACCGGGCCGTCGGGATCCGGGCCGGCCAGTCGCCCGTCCCGAAGGCCACGAAGCCGGTGACCGTCCCGCCCGCCGTCACCGGGAGGACGAACGGGTCGCCGAGGTCACCGTCGTAGGCGGTGCGGACCGGCCCGAGCACCGGCGGCCGCGGCGTGGCCGTGGCCCGCCCGCTGCGCCCGACGACCAGAAAACCGGCCACGAGCACCATGACGAGCATCCCCACGACGACGGGCGGACGACGGCTCACCCGGCCGATGATTCCATCGAATCGGCGGCGCCGCCGATCACCGGCAGGGGTGCGAACCGGGCAAGGGCCGCGTTGCGGGGAAGAAAAACCGGGGTGGTCGACGGCAAGCCGAATTGGGCCGGCTGACGACGGGTGGTGTCTGAGCCGCCGACCACCCCGGGGCGC
>JAUZEY010000432.1 GCA_030838785.1 Actinomycetota bacterium
CAGGTCCGCCGCCTGGCCGCCGCCCCGCCCGACGACCGGCGGGTGGCGCCGGCCCTCGAACGGCTCTGGAACGGGGACGATCCCTATCTGCGCCTCGCCGCCGCCCAGGCGGACCTGGGTCACCGGCGCGACCGGGCCCAGGAGCGATTGGCCGTCCTGGCCGGCGCTGCTGCGCACGCCGGCCGGGAGCCGACCGTGGCGCTGGCGGCGGCGGCGACGCTGCGGGTCTGCTACGACCCGTCGTTCCGCTCGAGCGATTGAGCGGCGGGGGCCGTCCCCGCCCCTCGTGGCTCAGCACATCGAGTTCGACGCCGACGAGACGCACCGCATGTTGGCCTGTCTTACGAGAGCCGAGGAGCACGCCGGCGGGAGTGATTCAGCTGAATCATGCTGGCGGAGGCGAAGAGCGCCGATGCCCTGGTGACCATGGCGAAGTTGGCCTTGGTGGCGCCGGCCGAGTCGGTCCCTCCTCCGCCGGAGATCGTCATCGTTGACCCGGGGACACAGGGGTGCGGACCCCGTGGGCCGTCCCTCGCTGTCTGGCGACTCGCTGACTCGCGACTCGCAACATAGCGAGCCCGGGCTTACGATCTGGCGGTGACTGCGAATCCGTTCCATTACGGGACGCCCGTGGAAGGCGTCCGGTTCACCGGCCGGGAGCGGGAGTTGGAGGCGCTGCTCAGCCGGATGCGCAACGGCGTCAACGTCGTCCTCCTCTCGCCGCGGCGGTACGGGAAGACGTCGTTGCTCCTCCGGGCCGAGGCGGAGCTCAGGCGGGGGGTGCGGCCGGCGGCGCTGGTCAAAGCCAATGTTCTGCGCAGCCGGGACCTGGCGACGCTGGTCGCCCAACTGACCGCCAGTGCCTACCACGTGCCGGGGGGCCGGTGGCACCGGGCCCGCCAGGCGGTGCCGGAGTTCCTCCGGCGCCTGCGGTTGCGGCCGACGGTGACCTTCGACGACCAGGGCAAGCCGGCGTTCGCCTTCGAGGCAGACCTGGCCTCACCCGACGCCGACGACGTCATCGCCGACCTCTACGGGCTCCTCGACGAGGAGGTGGGGTCGCGCCCGGCGGTGCTCGTCCTCGACGAGTTCCAGGCCATCACCGCCCACGGTGCCCACTTGCCCGACCTGCTCAAGGCCCTGGCCGACGCCCATCCCCGGGTCAGCCTGGTGGTGGCCGGGTCGCGGCGCCATCTCATGGAGCGCCTGGTCACGGCCGAGGGGGCGCCGCTCTACGGGATGGCACAGAAGGTCGCCCTCGGGCCGATCCCCGACGAGGTCATGGCCGCCTTCCTCCGGGAGCGCGCCGCGGCCGGCGCTCGGCCGATGGGGGAGGACGCCGCCCGCCTGACCTTGGCGCTGGCGGGCCCGGTCCCCAATGACATCCAGCACCTGGCGTACGAGGCGTTCGAGCTCGCCGGACGCAGGATCGATGGGGCGGCGGTGCTCCGGGGGTTGGACCAGGCCGTGGCCCACGAGGCCTCCGCCTATGCCGAGATCTTCGCCGGTCGCCCCCCCGGGCAGCGTCGCGTCCTGGTCGCCCTGGCGGCCGGCCTGGCCCAGCCGGTGTTCTCGGCGGCGTTCGCCCGGGCCGTCGGCCTCGCCGGGAGCAACTCCGTCAAACGGGCTGTCGACGCTCTCGAAGCGGAGGAGATCGTGACCTTGCGGGACGGCCGCCCAGCGGTCGCCGATCCGTTCTTCGCCGCCTGGCTGCGCCCCGCCGCCGGGCACGAGCCCGTCGACTGAACTGGGCCGCTTGCAGCGTGGCGTGGGCGAGGCCGTCCGCCGTCTGGCCGCCGCCCCGAGCGACGACCGGCGGGTGGCGCCGGCCTCGTTGTCCCTGAATCCCTGGCGCGCCGTTCTGTCTCTGGATCAGGGCGCTGGAGGGTGTTCAGCTGCCGGTGGCGGGCGGCGCCAGCCGGGCGGGGACGATCTCGACGGCGAACGGCGACTCGGTGCGGTAGACGGCGGCGCCGACCGTGCTGGCCTCCTCGACGTAGACGCCGTCTTGGAGCCGGAAGACCGTGAGGCTCGGTTCGTCGGTGTCGATCACCCAGTACACCGGGGCTCCTCCCCTCTGGTAGGCGAGCCGCTTCGTCCCGAGGTCCGTGAGGCGGGTCGAGGGCGAGAGGATCTCGATCACGAGGAGGGGCGCGGCCCGTTCGAGACTCTTCGGCCCGACGTCGGCCCGCCGGGCGACGAGCAGATCCGGCTGCAGCACGGTGGCCGGGTCGACCACGTAGTCGAAGGGCGCGGCGAGCACGACGAGTTCCGGACCGATAGCGCCGTGCAGCAGCACTAGGAGTTCGGTCACGGAAGCCTGGTGCTGGTAGCCCGGGGACGGCGTCACGAGCAGCGCGCCGTCGACGATCTCATAACGGTGGCCGTCATCGGGCATCTCCGTCAGGTCATCGCGGGTGAGGGGAGCACCCCAGGGCAGAGCCATGGTCGCAGTGTACGACGCACCCCGAAGCCGCCTCGCCGATTTCATGCGACCTGCTTGACAAGCAGGCGGTGAGGAACTTCCGGCGGCGGTGTAGAGCCTCGTCACCCCCCCCGAGGGAGTACGGGCTGCTGCCGGCGGGTGTCATCTGCCGGCTGGTCGATGTGGCCGCCGATCACGTCGGGTTGTGGGTCGGAGCCGGAGGGCCGGGAGGCCCGGGCCGACGGCCAGGATGTCCGCAGCTTCGCCCCGTTCGGCGAGGCCGTGCTGATCTCCCGGCCCCCACACCGTCCTCACGAGTGACGAGGCCGACGTACGCCGCATCGCCGGCCACACCGGGATTCCGGACACCGTCATCGGCTGCAGCGAGAGCTGCGCCGCGGCCGTATGCCGAGGGGGTGAAACCGTCAGCACCGCCGACGAGTGGGTCCCTCAGCCGACCCCCATTCACGTCGAGGACGTC
>JAUZEY010000446.1 GCA_030838785.1 Actinomycetota bacterium
GAACGCCACCGTCTCCCCGCTGGTGTCGATGGTCACAATGCCACTGGACGGGACGACCAGCGTCTGGGTGAAGTCGCCGTTGGAGTCCTCCGTCACGTGGCACACGGTGCCCGTCGGGATCCCCTCCAGCACAAACGGCGCACCAGGAGCGGCCACTAAGTTGCTCCGGTCGAAGGCGTTGTCACTGCAGTCCACATCGAACGTGAACGAACCGGCCACATTGGCCGCCTTCGTGATCGTCAGGCTGCCCAGCTGTCGGTTGACGAAGACGCTGATCGTCTGGCTGTCTCCGACGGGAATGACGAGGTTCCGCGGAGTGGCGTCCAGTTGATAGCCGGCCGGAGCCGCGGTCTCGGTAACGGTGCAGGGCGTACCGGATGGCCCGACGATGGCGATTGTGCCGGTAGCGGATACCCCGCCTGCGGTCACGGTGTGGTCGCTGTTCACCTGGCTGGGATTGGAGAGTCCGGTGATGATGGTCGGCGGGTCGGTGACGGTCGGGGTACAGAGCACCGCGAAGGACGCACCCGCGAGAAGATCACCGGTTGTAGACCCGGTCCGCTTCTCGATGCGCAATCCGCCGCCGACCGTGAAGCACGCCGGTCCGGCCTTTCGGTTGCTCGCCTGCGATTGTGACGGCGCAGCCGTGGTCTTGGCGTCGTTGCAGAACTGCGCGCCCAACTGGGTGTCCGCCGGGATAGGCACGGAGAACTGGAGCTTGAAATCGACGGTGTTCGGAACGAACGAGACGCTGTACTTCACGATGGGCTTGTCGTTCACAAAGACACAGTCGGTGATGACGAACGTCGTCCGTCCGCTCACGTCCGTTACGTCGACGGGATAGTCGATGATGTAGCCGACCGTACCGCCAGGGTTGAAATCGCTCGGGAAGGTGGGGTCGAGCCTCTTGTGCGTGTTCTCGCTGCCCGGGGTAGGCCGCACGCCCTCGCAGCCGTTGACGCCGGCCTCCTGCGTCACCACCGGGTCGCCCGCGGCGGCGTCGGCTGCCTGGGGGAGCAGCGCCAGGGGAGCGGCGACCATTGCGAGGGCGAGGCCGACGGGGCCCAACCGCTTCAACCAGCGTCGGTCGTGGGACGGCGACGTTCGGAACGCGCGCTTGAACATGGCTTCCGGCCTCCTGCATTGAGAGTCCGGTGTGGCCGGGTTCACGACTCGCTCGCTGCCGCCCCCGTGACCAACTCGGGCAGGCAGGTCATCACATCCACACGGGGTTTGATGAATCCTTGACGACCATTTGCCGGTCGCCTGTGGATGAGCTTAAGGAAACAGCTCCCAACAAGCAATACGGTATTCGGACAAAAGCCACCATCTACCGGGCTAATTTTCGACATAGCCATATTAGCTATTCCGCACTAGTCAATCCTCGTCAGTGGCCGGAGACTTTGGGCTCTTGCAGTACCCACACCGCAGGAGCGTCCGAAATGCGGGACCACGAAAACACAAATCATGAATCGACAAATTTGATGAATGGGTCTCCCAAGGTGCGCTCCGGGAGCGCGGACGCGAGAATGAGCCCGTGCCATCACCGCTCGCTCGGCGAACCACGACCATCCAGCCGTTCCGGGTCGTCGACGTGATGGAGGCGGCGTGGGCGGCGGAACGGGCGGGTCGGTCGATCGTGCACCTCGAGGTCGGCGAGCCCGACTTCGGGACGCCGGCGCCGGTGGTGGAGGCGGCGACCAAGGCCATCGCCGGCGGTCGGGTGCGCTACACCCCTTCCCTCGGGATCCCCGAGCTGCGGGAGGCGATCAGCGGCTACTACGCCGAGCGGTTCGGGATCGACGTGCCGGCCCGGCGGGTCGTGGTCACCACCGGCGCCTCGGGGGCCCTGCTCCTGGCGCTGGCCGCCACCGTCGACCGGGACGACGCCGTGCTGCTGGCCGATCCCGGCTACCCCTGCAACCGCAACTTGATCCGGCTCTGCGAAGGGGTCCCGGTCGGCCTTCCCGTCGGGGCCGGCACCGATTACCAGCTGACCGCCGGGCTGGTGGCCGACCGGTGGGGCGAACGCACCAGAGGGGTGCTGCTGGCCAGCCCGTCAAACCCGACCGGCACGCTGGTGGCGCCGAAGGAGCTGGCCGCCATCGCCGCCGAGGTCGGCGGACGGGGCGGCGTGTGCTTCGTCGACGAGATCTACGGCGAACTGGTCTACGACCGGGAGCCGGCCACGGTCCTGGCCTCCCCTGGACTCCTCGAGACCGGCGCGCCCTTCGTGATCAACAGCTTTTCGAAGACGTTCGGGATGACCGGCTGGCGCCTCGGCTGGATGGTCTGCCCCGATTGGGCCCTGTCGGCGGTGGAGGCGTTGGCCCAGAACGCCTTCATCTCCCCGCCGGCCCCGGCCCAGTACGGCGGGGTGGCCGCCTTCACGCCCGAGGTGTGGGCCGTCGTCGAGGAACGCCGGAAGGCCTTCGCCGCCCGGCGCGACGTCCTCGTGGAGGGTTTACGGGCCAACGGGTTCGGCGTGCCGGTGCTGCCCCAGGGCGCCTTCTACGTCTACGCCCGCTCCGACGGCCTCGACGCCGACAGCATGCGCCTCGCCCGCCGCCTCCTCGACGAGGCGGGCGTCGCCGCCGTTCCGGGCTGCGACTTCGGCGACCACGAGCCGGATGCCCACCTCCGCTTCTCCTACACCACCGCCCTGGACCAGATCACCGAAGGGGTCCGCCGCCTCACCGCCTGGCGGACGGCCTCGTCCTAATCCTGGAGGTCGCCGAGGTACACCACCTGCTCGGCGATGTCCCGGAGCTTGACGTTGCGGTGTTGCGAGACCTTGCGGAGCGCCTCGAAGGCCACATCGGGCGTGCAGCCCCGGCGGGCCATGAGGATGCCCTTGGCCTGGCCGATCACGTCGCGGCTCTCGAGCGCCTCCCGGAGGTGCTCGGTGAGGCTGTACGTCCGCCAGTAGACCTCGGCGTTGGCGCAGGCCACGGCGGCCTGCTCGCTGAACAGGGCGGCGGTCTCCTCGTCGGCCTCGTCGTAGCTCTCCGCCGTCTTGGAATAGAGGTTGAGCGCCCCGAGCGGCCGGTCACTGGCCACCAGCGGCACGGCCAGCACCGAACGGACCCCGGCCTTCGCCGCCGCGGCCGTGAACTCGGGCCAGCGCTCGGCGCTGTCGGGGGCCGTACCCCGCACCACCTGGCGGAGGCTGTAGGCCTCGAGGCACGGCCCTTTCTCCGACCGGTACTGGGCGGAGTCCAGCTCGCCGGCGGCCGGGTCGGTCTGGACCGGGGTGGACGGGCGCCCGTCGTTGATCAGCGTGACGCTGGCCATGTCGCAGGCCTCGAGCGTCCGGCAGGCCAGTCCGGCCACCCGGCTGAGGGTGGCTTCGAGAGTCTCCTCCGCCAGGACGAGGCGGGAGAGGACACGGATGGCGTTGTCCAAGCCCTCGGGATCGATTGTCATGGCTGAGCTCCAGGTAAATCAGGCCAGCCACGACGTCCCTAGCTTTTTAAGGCTCGAGGACCGACTCCCGGCGGATCCTAGCCAGCGACTTCCGGACCGAGGATGGCAAGCGGGTCACGGGGTCGCCCGCTCAGCCGCCAGACGCTCGAACGCGTCGAGCGAATCGGGGTTGGCTAGCGCTCCCCGGCTCGCCGCGACGTCGGTCGGCGTTCCGGTGAGGATGCGTTTCACGGGTACTTCCAGCTTCTTCCCCGACAGCGTCCGCGGTATGCCTTGAACGCCGTGGATGGCATCGGGCACATGCCGGGGCGACAGCGACCGGCGCAGCTCCCCGGCGATGCGGGACTTGAGCCCGGCATCGACCTCGACCCCGTCGGCCGGCACGACGAACAGCAGCAGCTCGCCCATCCCGATGCCCTCGCCGGCCCGATCCTCGATGTGGACCACGAGGCTGTCGGCCACCTCGGCGAACCCGTCCACCACGGAGTAGAACTCGGACGTCCCGAGCCGGACGCCGCCCCGGTTGAGCGTCGAGTCGGAGCGGCCCGAGATCACGCAGCTGCCGTCGTCGTCGAAGGCGATCCAGTCGCCGTGGCGCCACACGCCGGGGAACTCGTCGAAGTACGCCGACCGGTACCGCGACCCGTCGGTGTCACCCCAGAAGCCGACCGGCATCGACGGCATCGGCTCGGTGATGACGAGCTCGCCCTGTTCGCCGACGACGGGCCGGCCGTCGGGATCGAAGGCCTCGACCTTGGCGCCGAGCGCCCGGCCGGAGATTCGGCCCTCCCGGACCGCCAGCAGCGGGCAGGCACCGACGAACGCCGAGCAGATGTCGGTGCCGCCGCTGGTCGAGTTGAGCAGGGCATCGGTGCTCACGGCCTCGTAGACCCACCGGAAGCCCTCCGGGGGCAGCGGGGCGCCCGTCGACCCGACGCCCCGGATCCGGGACAGGTTGCTGGTCTTGGCCGGTTCCAGGCCCGCCTTGCGGCAGGCGAGGAGGAAGGGAGCGCTGACCCCGAACACGGTCGTCTCCGTCTCCTCGGCCAGCCGCCAGAGGGTCGTGAGATCGGGGCTGGCGAGGTCGCCGTCGAAGAGGACCAGGGCCGAGCCGACGGCCAGCCCCGACACGAGGAGGTTCCACATCATCCAGCCGGTGGTCGAGAACCAGAAGAACCGGTCGCCGGGGCCGAGGTCCATCGAGAACGCCAGCTGCTTCATGTGCTCCAGGAGAATCCCGCCGTGGCCGTGGACGATCGGTTTCGGCAGGCCGGTGGTGCCCGAGGAGTACAGGACGTAGAGGGGATGGTCGAACGGGACGGGCTCGAACTCCAGCGGGCCTTCGGCGGCGAGGAGGCCGGCCCACGGGACCGCCCCGGGGAGGGCGGCCGCCCCGCCGTCGGCATCGAGGTAGGGGACGGCGACGGTGGCGGCGAGGCCGGGGAGCCCCCGGCGGATGGCGGCCACCTCGGCGGTGCGGTCGACGGGCTTGGCACCGTAGCGGTATCCGTCGATGGCCAGCAGCACCTTCGGGTCGATCTGGCTGAACCGGTCGAGGACGCTGCGGGTGCCGAACTCGGGGGCGCACGACGCCCACACCGCCCCGAGGCTGGCCGTGGCCAGGAAGGCGACCAGCGTCTCGGGGATGTTGGGCAGGTAGGCCACGACGCGGTCGCCGGACCCGACGCCGAGCCGGGCCAGGCCGGCCCGGGCCCGGGCCACCTGGCGCCGCAACTCGCCGGCGGTCAGGTCGACGGGCCCCCGGGTCTGCGATCGGGCCAGGACGGCGACGTTCCCCGGAGTCTCCTGCAACCCACCGCCCGCCCCCCGCAGCATCTGGGCGGCGTAGTTGAGCCTGGCGGTGGGGAACCAGCGGGCGCCGGGCATCGCCCGGTCGGCCAGCGCCGGGGCGGGGGCGGGCGCCGACGCCGCCGTGACCGGAGGACCGACCTCGAAGTACTCCCAGATGGTCGTCCAGAAAGCGTCGAGGTCGGTGACCGACCACTCCCAGAGGTCGTGGTAGCCGGCGAACCTGAGGCCCCGGTGCTCCTCCAGCCAGCGCAGGTACCGGCCGATCCGGCTGTGCTGCCGGACGTCGGCCGGCGGAGACCAGAGGACGTCGTCAGATTCCAAGGGCGGCGAGGTTACCTGAAAGAGGCGTGAGAGCACGCCCCGAGATTTTTTGTTCCTTTTGCGTAATCGCGGCCGAACTGAGGCGTCTTCGCATCGGGACGGAACAGTGGCGCCCGTCCACAGCGGCAGCGGGCTCCGACGCCCCCCACGGCGACGCCGGAGCCCGCTGCCGTCTTCTCGGTCCGGCCTTCCCACCCGGCAGGCTCCCGGCAGGCGGCGGCGAATTCAGCTGTACTTGGCGCGGTCGCGGACGAGGAGTACTGCGTGATCACCGACGAGACGGTGCGGCGGGCCCGGGAGATCCTGGTGGGGGTGGTGGAGCCCGCCGTGTTCGGGCCCGGCCGGCCGCTGACGATCACCGCTCACCACCTCGACGGCGAGCCGGTCACCCCGGCCGAGGCGCTGCGCCGGCCGTACGCCCCGTTCGCCGTCGGCGACGCCTGGGGGCCGCGGTGGGGCACCACCTGGTTCCGCCTGCAGGGCCGCATCCCGTCCGAGTGGGCCGGGGACGAGGTCGCGCTGCGCCTCGAGGCGACCCGGGGCGGCACCGACGTCCCCGGCGGGGAGTTCCTGATCTTCTCGACCAGCGGCGGGGTGGCCACGCCGCTGATCGGGCTGTCGGCGCAGCACGCCGCCGCCTCGCTGACACCCTGCGCCGCCGGAGGCGAGGAGGTGGACCTCCACGTGGAGGCGGCCGCCAACCCGACCACCCCGGAGGACCGGATGGTGGGCTACGACTGGCCGGAGCTGCGGCCCGACCCGGGCGGGGCCCCCGGCTTCGTGCTCTCCCGGGGCGAGTTGGCGGTGCGCCGGCCGGCGGTGCGGGCGCTGGCCCTCGACCTGCGGCTCGCCATCGGGCTCGCGGTGCAGGAGGAGGCCGGCACCGTGGCCGGTCGGGCCGCCCGCGACGTCGTGGCCGCCGCCGTCGCCGCCGTCGACCCGGACGACGTTCCCGGCTCGGCCGCCACCGCCCGGGCGGCACTGGCGCCCCTTCTGGCCGCTCGTGGAGCCGGCGCCACCAACGGTTCCGCCGCCCCGGTCGGCCCAGCCCCGGTCAGCCCAGCCCGGGTCGGCCCAGCCCGGGTCAGCCCAGCCCGGGTGAGCGCCGTCGGTCACGCTCACATCGACACCGCCTGGCTGTGGCCGCTGCGGGAGACGGTGCGCAAGTGCGCCCGCACCTTCGCCACCGCCGTCGCCCTGATGGCCGACTTCCCCGAGTACCGCTTCGTCTGCTCCGCCGCCCAGCACCTCGCCTGGATGGAGGAGCACTATCCCGAGCTGTTCGCCCGCATCGCCGAACGGGTCCGCACCGGCCAGTTCGTGCCGGTGGGCGGCATGTGGGTCGAGGCCGACTGCAACCTGGCCTCGGGCGAGGCGCTCGTCCGCCAGCTGGTGCTGGGCAAGCGGTACTTCGCCGACCGCTTCGGTGTGGACTGCCGGGAGGTGTGGCTCCCCGACGCCTTCGGCTACACGGCCGCCCTGCCCCAGATCATGGCCGCGGCCGGCGTCGAGTGGTTCGTATCCCAGAAGCTGTCGTGGAACGAGACCAACCGGTTCCCCCACCACACGTTCTGGTGGGAGGGGATCGACGGCACCCGGGTCCGGGCCCACTTCCCGCCCGCCGACACCTACAACGGCGACATGTCGCTCGGGCAGCTGTTCCTCAGCGCCCGGGAACCCCGCTCCATCTACCCCTTCGGCTACGGCGACGGCGGGGGCGGCCCCACCCGGGAGATGCTGGAAGCGGCCCGACGGCTGTCCTCACTTCAGGGCGACTTCGACCGGATGCCGGTCGTGGCCCTCGAAGCGCCGGCCGCCTTCTTCGCCGCCGTCGAGGCGGATCCGGCGCCGCTCCCGGTGTGGGTGGGCGACCTGTACCTGGAGAAGCACCGGGGCACGTTTACCAGCCAGGCCGGCATCAAACGGGGAAACCGCCGGGGCGAGGCGGCCCTCCAGGCGGCGGAGCTGTGGACGGCCGCCGCCGGAACCGACGCCGCCGCCGAGCTGGACGCCGCCTGGCGGCTGCTCCTCACCAACCAGTTCCACGACATTCTGCCCGGCTCGTCGATCCGTTGGGTGGCAGAGGAAGCCGAGGCCCAGCTGGCCGAGGTCGAGCGCCGGGCGGGAGCCGTGGCCGCCCGGGCCCTGGACGCCATCGCCGCTTCGGTCGACACGGCCGGTTTCCGTCAGGGGAGACAGGTGGAGCCCCCGAGCTTCCGTCAGGGGAGGCAGGTGGAGCCCCCGAGCGTGGCCGATCCGGCGGTGGTGTTCAACGCCACGCCGTTCCGACGCCGGGCAGTGGTGGCGGTGGACGGGCACCTCCGGTTCGTCGACGTTCCCCCGCTGGGATGGGCCACGGTCGGCGGCGGCGCCGGGCGCCTCCCCGGCGGGGAGGCACCGGTCGAGGTCGGCGCCCGATGGATGGCCAACGGGCACCTGAGCCTCGAATGGGACGCCGACGGCCGGCTCACCCGCGTCTTCGACCACGACCATGACCGGGAGGTCCTGGCCGAGGGTGCCGTGGGGAACCTGTTCCAGCTCCACGAGGACCGGCCCCGCGACTACGACGCCTGGGACGTCGACCGGGACTACCTCGACCACGTCACCGACCTCGCCGGCGACGCCCTGACCGGCCCGGTGGAGATCGCCATCGTCGAGGCCGGGGGGCTGCGGGGGGCGGTGCGGTTCCGGCGCACCTTCGGCGCCTCGGTGATCGATCAGACCATGGTGCTCGACGCCGGTTCCCGCCGGGTCGACTTCGTGACCGACGTGGACTGGCACGAGGACCACAAGTTCCTCAAGGTCGCCTTCCCGGTGGCGGTCCACGCCGCCGCCGCCCGCTTCGAGATCCAGTTCGGCCACCTGGCCCGGCCGACCCACGCCAACACCGCCTTCGAGCAGGCCCGGTTCGAGGTCTGCGCCCAGCGGTGGGCCGACCTGTCGGAGGCGGGCTACGGCGTCGCCCTCCTCAACGACAGCAAATACGGCTATGACGTCCGGGGACACACGCTCCGGCTGTCGCTGCTCCGGGCCCCGACCGCGCCCGACCCGCTCTGCGACCGGGGCCGGCACCGCTTCACCTACGCCCTCCTCCCCCACGACGGGGACCTGGCCCCCGTCATCGCCGCCGGCTACGCCCTGGGCGCGCCGCTGGCCGTCCGGGCCCCACGGCCGGCGGACGGCGCCGCTGGGGCGGCCACCCGGCCTCCGGAGCACGCCGTGATGGCG
>JAUZEY010000475.1 GCA_030838785.1 Actinomycetota bacterium
GGGGGGTACCCCCGCCGCCTCTCTCGCGTCCCGGCGCCCGTACAACAGGACGGCGGTTGTCGCGTTGTCTCACGTCCGGTACGGTCCCCCTCTGGAAAACGGGAGGGGACCGATGACGACCCGGCACTACGCACTCCCCGTCGAGACCACACAGTGGTTCGTCAAGGGCACGACGGAGACGGCCTTCAACTGGGAGTACGACGAACCCCGCGACCGCCTGCTCAGTCTCTACGAACAGGGCAAACGGAAGCAGTGGGACGCCCAGACGCTCATCGACTGGTCGATGGACCTCGACATCGAGGACCAGGGCGTGTTCCCCGACATGTATGTCCCGATCTACGGCTCGCCGTCCTGGGAGAAGATGAGCCGGGCCGAGAAGGACAACGTCCGCCTCCACTACTCCGCCTGGCTCAACTCGCAGTTCCTCCACGGCGAGCAGGGGGCGCTCCTCTGCGCGGCCAAGATCGTCCAGACGGTGCCCGACATCGACTCGAAGTTCTACGCCGCCACCCAGGTGATGGACGAGGCCCGTCACGTCGAGGCCTACAACAAGTTCCTGCTCGAGAAGCTGCAGTTGGCCTACCCGATCAACCCCAACCTGGCCGAGCTCCTCGACCAGACCATCGCCGACTCCCGGTGGGACATCACCTACCTCGGCATGCAGGTGATGATCGAGGGAGTGGCCCTGGCCGCCTTCTCGCTCATCCGGGACTTCACCGAACACCCCCTGCCCCGGTCCCTCAACGCCTATGTGATGAAGGACGAGGCCCGCCACGTGGCCTTCGGCCTCCTCGCCCTGAAGGACGCCTACAAGGACATCACCGAGCCCGAGCGCCGGGAGCGGGAGGAGTTCGTCATCGAGGCCGCCCACCTGCTGCGGGACCGGATCGTGGCCCAGGAGCTGTACGCCAACCTCGGCCTCGACGTCGAGGAGTGCGTCAACTGGCTCGACCAGTCCCAGATCATGAACATCTACCGGCAGGCGCTGTTCGCCCGGGTCGTCCCCACCGTGAAGCGCATCGGCCTGTGGAGCGACAAGATCCAGCAGGCCTTCGTCGACCTCGGCGTCATCAACTACGCCGACACCGAGCCGGCCGAGCTGTTCGCCAACGACGAGCGCATCGCCGAGGAGCTCGAGGCGGCCATCGCCGCCCGCCGCAGCGGCGAAGCCCCCGTCGGTGCGGCCGGCACCCGGGCCGACCAGCTGGCCGAGGCGATCGTGGCCGGCGAGGCGGACTAGCGCCCCGCCGCTGATCGGAGAGGGTCCGCCGCTCGCGGGCCGGGGCGGATGACAATGCCCCCATGGGGCACTCTCACGGCGGTGACAAGTCGGCGCGGGTCCACACGCGGGCCCGGCTCCTGCTGGCCGTACTCGTCGTCCCGCTCGTACTGGCCACGGTCCTCGGCCTCGTCGTCCTGTGGCCGTCCGACGCCAACCCGCCGACGCCCGACTTCATGGGTGGTGCGGCGAAGCTGGCCGACGCCACGGTGGTCAAGGTCGACCGCCGGGCCTGCGGCGCGGGCGACCAGTCCGGTGGCGGCGACGCGCAACCCGTACCGCCCGGCGGCGGTAAGGCCCCCCTCTGCCAGGAGGCCAAGGTCAAGCTCACCGGCCGGGCGGCGGGCCCCGAGGCCAACAAGGTCGTCGACATCGAGATCGGCGAGGGCGCCGACAGCCCCGTCCTCCACACCGGCGACAAGATCGTGGCGGGACGGGCGGGCACCGGCAAGACGGGAGAGGCCGACGGGGGCTGGTACTTCTCCGACTTCCAGCGGCGCGGCCCGCTTCTGGCCCTGGCCGTGTTCTTCGCCCTGGCGGTGGTGATCCTGGGCCGCTGGCGGGGGCTCTTCGCCCTGGCCGGCCTGGTGGTGTCCTTCGGCGTCCTGGTGCGGTTCATGCTCCCGGCCATCCTGATCGGCAAGAACCCGGTGGCGGTGGCCGTGGTCGGTTCGGCGGCCATCATGTTCGCCGCTCTCTACCTGGCCCACGGGATCAGCGCCCGCACCACCACCGCCGTCCTCGGCACGGTCGGCGCGCTCTTCCTGACCGGCCTGCTGGCCTGGATCTTCCTGGCCGGCACCCACCTCACCGGCATGGCCACCGAGGAGTCGGGCCTGCTGGCCGCCTCCCTGTCGGGGGTGAGCCTGCGGGGCCTCCTGCTGGGCGGGGTGGTGATCGGCTCGCTCGGCGTCCTCGACGACGTGACCGTGACCCAGGCCTCGGCGGTGTGGGAGATCCACCAGGCCAACCCCGCCTACGGTTTCCACCGCCTCTACGCCGCCGGCCTGCGCATCGGCCGCGACCACATCGCCTCCACCGTCAACACGCTGGTCATGGCCTACGCCGGGGCGTCGCTCCCCCTGCTGGTCCTCTTCACCATCTCCAGTCGTCACCTCGGTGACGTGCTGACGAGCGAGATCGTGGCCCAGGAGATCGTCCGCACGCTGGTGGGCAGCATCGGCCTCGTGTCGGCCGTGCCCATCACCACCGCCCTGGCCGCCTTCGTGGCCGACCGCAGCCTGCACCGGGAGCCGGTGCCGGCCGTCCTCTACGACGGGGAGGGGTCGGCCTCCCACGTGTCGGCCAGGTCGGTCAGGCGGCGGGCCAAGCGCCGCAGGTCGTCCACACCGCCGCCGGAGCTGCCCAACGCCAGGCCGAGGACGAAGGTGGCGAGGGGGGCGGCCGGCCGGGCCACGCCGTGAGCGGCGTCGCGGGCCAGGTCGAGGAGCACGGTGACGGCGCCGTCGCCGAGGATCGCATCGTCGTCGGGTGAGAAGCCGAGGGAGGCGGCCGCCTCCCGGAGCCAGTCGTCGAGCACGGACCCGGCCTATTCGTCGTGGATCTGGGCGTTCAGGTACAGGCCCTCGCCGATGTCGGTGATCATGCTGAGCTGCGTCTCCAGCCAGTCGGCGTGCTCCTCCTCGTCGTGGAGGATGTGCTCCAGCAGCAGCCGGGTGCCCTCGTCGGTGCGGCGGCACTGCTCGATCCCCGCTGACAGGCGCGTGATGGCCTCCTTCTCCGTCTCGAGCTCGGCGCTCAGCTGCTCGGGCACGGTCTCGCCGATCTTCACCGGAAGGAGACGCTGCATGTTGGGCACGCCCTCGAGGTAGAGGATCCGCTCGATGAGCTCCTCGGCGTGCTTCATCTCGCCGAACGACTCGTCCTTGCCCTTGTGGGCCAGCCGCTGGTAGCCCCAGTTCTCCTGCATCTTGTAGTGGATGAAGTACTGGTTGATCGCCGTCAGCTCGGCCGTCAACACATCGTTCAGCAGCTCGATGATCTCCGGTGTGGATTGCATTGGTGCGACCTTACCGGGGCGGTTGGCCGGTGATCCGGCTGACGGCCTGGAAGGCCTCGAGCAGCTCGATCGGGACCGGGAAGATGATGGTCGAGTTCTTCTCGGCCGAGATCTCGACCATCGTCTGGAGCTGGCGGAGCTGGAGGGCGCCGGGGGAGGTGGCCATGACGGTGGCCGCCTCGCCCAGCTTCACCGACGCCTGGAGCTCGCCCTCGGCGGCGATGATCTTGGCCCGCCGCTCCCGCTCGGCCTCGGCCTGCTTCGCCATGGCCCGCTGCATGGACTCGGGGAGCCCGACGTCGCGGATCTCGACCCGGTGGACCTTGATCCCCCAGGGCTCGGTCTGGGCGTCGAGGCTGATCTGGAGCTCGCCGTCGATCCGCTCCCGGTCGGACAGCAGCTGGTCGAGCTCGTGCCGGCCGACGATGGCCCGCAGCGTCGTCTGGGCCACCAGCTGGCTGGCGGTGTACCAGTCGCGGATCTTGACCACCGAGGCGGCCGGGTCGACGACCTGGAAGTAGATCACGGCGTCGACCGTCACCGTGACGTTGTCCTTGGTGATCACCTGCTGCGACGCCACCGGGGCGGCGATGATCTGCAGGTTGATCTTGGTGATCTTGTCCATGACGGGGATCACGAAGAACACGCCCGGCCCCTTCGCCCCGACGCACCGCCCCAGGCGGAAGATCACCCCCCGTTCGTACTCCTGGACGATCTTGATCGACGTCGCCAGGAACAGGACCACGATCCCGGCGAGGACGACGCCGGCACTCAAAACGGCCGCCACGGCAGCTCCTTAGGGCAGGGGGCAACGAGCCCCGGGGGCGCGTACGGCGCGAACCGTACCTACCAGGGGGCGACGGGCGCCGGGATTATGTGCAGCTCCATCCGCTCATGCCCGACCACCAGCACCTCGTCGCCCGGGCGGACGGGGACATCGGCCGTTGCGTTCCACAGCGATCCGTCCAGGCGGACGGTGCCCCGGTTGGCTCCGAAGTCCCACGAGACGACCGTGGCCTTCCGGCCGTCGAAGGCCTCCATTCCGACCTGGGCCGGCTGGTCCAAGAGGCGGTTGGCGGCCCGGAGGAGGACGGGGAACGTGGCCGCCAGCGCGCCCGTGGCCCCCGCGCCGACCGCCACGGCCCCGGGGCTGCCGGCCAGGGCTCCGAACCCGACGGTGCCGAGGGCGTAGAGCCCGGCGGCCGTGAGTTGGCCGCTGGGGGAGGGGGTCCGCCGGACGAGGAGCACGGCCCACAGCGAGACGCCGACGGCGATGAGCGTCAGGGGCGCCCAGATGTCGTCGCCCTGGGAGACCCCGGCCAGGCCCACCCACAGGAGGGCGAACCCGCCGATCCCCGCCACCCCGAAGGTGGGGAGAGCGACCTCGATCAGCAGCAGGGCCGCCGAGAGGGTCAGGGCGATGACGATGACGGGCGGAGAGTCCAGAACACCAGCGTACCGACCCCCCGCCGGCCGCCCGGGGCGGTTTCCCCCTAGGCCGAGACGAGCTCCGACTCGTCGTCGACGAGGAGCGGGCAGTCACCGCAGCCCCGGGGGCGGGGGGCGTCCCCCCGGTCAAGGCGGCGTGAGCCGCCACAGGTCGCATAGAAGGCCTGGCTGGTGAGGTGGTCGTCGAGCAGGCGGCAGACCTCGGGGAGGCAGCCCCCGCAACCGGTTCCGGCCCGGCAGCGGGCCCCGATCTCGACCGGGGTGCGGGCCCCGGCGTCGATGGCGGAGCGGATCTGGCCGTCCGTGACACCCTTGCAGTGGCAGATCCACACGGCCGGCTCTCCCCCGTTCGCCGCGGCTTCCCTTAGGTCTCCCTAAGAGAGACGATAAGGGGCCATTGCGCCTCAGGTCAAGCCCTCCTCACAGGGTGCTACGGCGGGGTTTGCAGGGCGGCCAGGATCTCGGCCACGGCGGCGTCGGCCAGGGCCCGCATCTCGTCGTCCGTCCGGTCCTGGATCGGGTGGGGGACGAAGACCCGCCGGGCGGCGAGACCAAGCGCCCGGGCCTGCGACTCGGCCGCCTCGACGAACTCCGACGAGGCCACCACCACACCCGGCACGCCCCGGGTCTCGAGGTCAACGATGTCGTGCACACTGCACGACGCGCAGGAGCCTCAGTCGGCCAGGGCCTCCACGATGACGTCGCACTTGGTGGAGATCTCGTGGCGGAGGTCGACGGGCGCGACCTTGGCGAACGTGGGCTTCTGGAACCGGGCCGTCCGCAGCCCCTGCTCGTTGAGCAGCGTCTCGAGCCGGTCGAGGAAGACGTTGCCCCGGGGCTTTCGGATGTCGAGCAGGCCGACGACCTTGCCGTCGAGGCTGGCCGGCCGGTCGGCCAGGCTCCGGGCGATCGCCGTCCGCTCGCTGGTGGGGTCGAGGTAGATGCGGGGGCCGTCGTCGGTGAGAACGCTCACTGCTTGACCTCCATCGTGACGGGGATGCTGCCGATCGCGCCCCGCACCCAGCCGCCGATCACGGCCGAGAACAGGCCGGCGCCGCCGCCGGCGTGGACGATCAGCAGCCCATCGGGGGTGAACTTGGGAATCCCGGTGTCGCCCGAGCCGGACGCCGGGCCGACCGGACCGACCCCGGTGGCGCCGCCCGGCCCGAAGGTCATCCCCTCGGCGCAGCCCAGCGCCCCGGCGGCCAGCTCCGACACCGGCTTCGTCAACAGCTCGAGGAGGCGCTCCCGGAGCCGGGCCTTGGACCAGCCCGCCTCCCGGAAGACCCGGGCGTGCTCCGGCGACACGACCAGCACGGCGTCGGCGGTCAGCGCCAGCTTCGGGTGGAACACCCCGTCGAGGGCCCAGGCCATCGACCGGGCGAGCGATTCCGGTTCACGGGATTTCTGATCGCCGAACCCGTGGGGTCCCGACCCGGCGAACAGGGTCACGGTCGAGGTGCCCTCCGGAAAACCCCGCTCCACCGACAGCGGCTCCCACGGCGAGCCCGCCTCGTCCTCGGCGAAGCAGAACGTGTACTTCCCCGGCCCGCCGAGGGTGGCCCGGTCGATCTCCCCCGGCCGCCCGCCGCCGATGTTGCGGACGATGAGCTGCAGGGCCCGGCCGATGGTGGCGTTGGCCCGGTTGCCCTGGCCCAGAGCGTTGACGCCGGAGTTCATGCCGATCTCGGTCGCGACCGGCCCGTTCACGATCACCACCGGCCCGGCGAACCAGGTCGTGCACAGCAGGCCGTGCATGTTGAACTCGTCGGTGCAGGCCGCCTCCAGGGCGGCGAGCACGACCGGCAGGTACTCGGGACGACATCCTGCCAGCACTGCGTTCACGGCCGCCTTCTCCACGGTGCACTCGGCGAAGTCGGGCCCAACGGTGGCCACCACCTCGTCGGGGGCCCGGGTCGTCCCCTCCAGCATCCTCTGGACGCGGGCCGGTGTCGGCGGCACGACCGGAAGCCCGTCCGTCCAGCCCCGCTCGAAGAAAGCCTCGGCCTCGTCCTCCAGCCGGGCCAGTTCCAGGCGCCGGGAGCGCAGCCCGGTCGAGCGGGCCGCCAGCCGTTCGATCACCTCGGGATCCTGCGTCAGCGACCCGCACCCGGGACGGTGCTCGGGGAGCCCCTCGCCCAGCGGCGCAACCCCCGTGAACTTCTCCCACTGGGGACGGAACCAGCCCGCCAGCCGCTCGACCTCCGACCCGCCCTCGACCTTGACCAGCGTCGGGACGGTGTCGAGATCGAGGGCCACCGACACGTCGAGGCCGGTGTCGTCGACCGGGTCGAGCCCGGCGGGGAAGGCCGGGTCGTCCTGGGTGAAGACCGTGACGGCCAGGCCCGCCGCCCGCAGCTCGCCGAGGACCGGGGCCACGAGCCGGCACGTCGGGCAGTCGGCCTTGACGACCGCGACGATCCCCTCGGGGAGTGGCGTACCCATGACGGAAGTTCTACCGCTCCTTGCGGGTCTTCCACACGGCGGCAGCCGGCAGCCGGGCGCCGGGGGCGATCGGCTCGGCCAGCCCGTCCAGCCGGAAACCCTCCTTCGACACCGCCGCCAGCACCTCGGCCATGGTGCGGGGGTAGACCAGGAACTGCTCGCCGTAGCGCTCCTGCTTGAGCGGGC
>JAUZEY010000499.1 GCA_030838785.1 Actinomycetota bacterium
ATCGACCCCGGCTTCCCGCAGCTGTGGCGGGAACTCGGCCTCCACGACGCCTTCGCCGGCCACGACGCCTTCGTCACCGTCGGGCAGAACGTCGGCCGGGCCGGCTGCGCCGTTCCCGCCGGGGGCCTCGACTGGATCCCGACGCTCCCGCCGGTCGACCTCGCCGCCTGGCCGGCCGGCGAGTTGCCGCCCGGGCCCGACGCCGCCCGGTTCACCAGCGTGTGCACCTGGCGGGGGCCGTTCGGGCCCGTGGTCCACCACGGTGTCACCTACGGACTGCGGGTGCACGAGTTTCGCCGGTTCGCCGCCCTGCCCGGCGAGGTTCCCGGGGCCCGCTTCGAGCTCGCCCTCGACATCGACGCCACCGACCGGGCCGACCGCGCCCTCCTGACCGGACAGCGCTGGACCCTGGTCGATCCCCGCCGGGCGGCGGGAAGCCCGTCGGCCTACCGGGCCTACGTCTCCGGCTCGGCCGCTGAGTTCCTCGTCGCCAAGCAGCTGTATGCCCGCACGGCAGGAGGATGGGTGTCCGACCGCAGCGCCTGCTACCTCGCTTCCGGGCGGCCCGTGCTCGCCCAGGACACCGGCCTGGCCGGCGGCCCGCTGGACGGCGGGGAGGGGTTCGTGACCTTCACCTCGCTCGAGGGTGCGGCCGCGGCCGCGGCCGAGGTGCTGGGGAACCCCACCCGTCACGCCAAGGCCGCCCGGGACCTCGCCGGCGACTGCTTCGACGCCACCAAGGTCGCGGGGTCGCTCCTCCTCGAGCTGGGTGTGGCGTAGTGGCGGGCCCGCTGGTGGTCGTCGCCGGAGCGCTGGCCAACAAGCCCGCCAACGGCGGGGAGGCGTGGGTGCGGCTCAGCTGGGTGCGGGGCCTCGCCCGCCTCGGGTGCCGGGTGGTGCTGGTCGAGGAGATCGCCGAGGCGCACTGCACCGACGCCGCCCGCCGGCCGGCCGCCTTCGCCGTGTCGGCCAACCGGGCATGGTTCTCGGAGGTGACCGCCCGCTTCGGGCTGGACGGCCGCGCCGCCCTGCTGTGCGACAACGGGGACAGCGCGGGGCTGACCCGCGCCGGGGTCGCCGATCTCGCCGCGGAGGCCGATCTCCTCGTGAACATCAGCGGCCATCTGGCCGACCCGGTGCTCTTCGGCGCGTTCCGGCGGCGGGCCTACGTCGACATCGATCCCGGCTTCACCCAGTTCTGGCACGCCGCCGGCCAGGGGGCGCGCCTTGGCGGGCACCACCGGTACTTCACCATCGGGGAGCGGATCGGCCGGGCCGACTGCCCCATCCCTGTCGGGGAGTTCCGGTGGCAGCCGACCCGCCAGCCGGTGGTGCTCGACGACTGGCCCTCGACGGACGATCCCGCCGGCGGCCGTTTCACCACCATCGCCACCTGGCGGGGCCCGTTCGGGCCGATCGAGACCGACCGGCGCCGTTTCGGGCTCAAAGTCCACGAGTTCCGCAAGTTCCTCCCGCTGCCCGGCCTCGTGCCCGGCGGCCGCTTCGAAGCGGCGCTGGCCATCCATCCGGAGGAACGGCCCGACCTCGACCAGCTCGACGCCTGCGGCTGGGCGATGGCCGACCCCGTGGCGGTGGCCGGTACGCCGGACGCCTTCCGCACCTACGTCTCCGGCTCGGCGGCCGAGTTCTCGGCCGCCCAGGGCGTCTACGTGGAGACCCGAAGCGGCTGGTTCAGCGACCGGACGACCCGTTACCTGGCCAGCGGACGGCCGGCCCTCGTACAGGACACCGGCTTCTCCGAGCTGATCCCGTCCGACAAGGGCCTGGTCGCCTTCTCCACCCTGGAGGAGGCGGCGGCCGGTGCCCGCTCGATCCTGGCCGACTACGACGCCCACTGCGCCGCCGCCCGGGCGGTGGCCGAGTCGTACTTCGACAGCGACCTCGTCCTGAGGCGTTTCCTGGAGAACTGCGACCTGTGACAGCGCGACCCCGGAACCAGCGACCTCGGAACCCGTTGCGGATCCTTCTGGCGGGCACGTTCGCCGCTGTCCCCGGCCAGGGGGGCGCGACCTGGGCCGTCCTCCAATACGCGCTCGGCTTCCGCCGTCTCGGCCACGACGTCCTCCTGGTCGAGCCGGCCCCCGCCGACCCGGCTGTCGTGGCCTACTTCGACCGCGTCGTTGCCGGCGCCGGGCTCGCCGGACGGGCGGCGCTCCTCCACCCCGGCCGCACCGCCACCGGAATGCCGTACCCCGACGTGGCCCGCTTCGCGGCCGCGGCCGACGTGGTGGTGAACCTGGCCGGTGTCCTCGACGACGCCGAGCTCACCGGCCCCGCCGCCCGCCGCCTCTACGTCGATCTGGACCCGGCCTTCACGCAGCTGTGGCACGCCGAGGGCATCGACATGCACCTCGCCGGCCACGACGCCTTCGCCTCGGTCGGCGGAGCCCTCGGCACAGCCGGCTGCCCCGTACCGACCGCCGGCGTGGCGTGGATCCCCACGCTCCCGCCGGTGGTGCTCGACGCCTGGACCGTGAGCGGAGCGCCGCCCCGGCATGGCTTCACCACCGTGGGCCACTGGCGCTCCTACGGGTCGGTGACCGTCGCCGGGGTGCACTACGGCCAGAAGGCCCATGCCCTCCGCGCCCTCCTCGACCTGCCCCGGCGGGTCCCCGCCGCCCGCTTCGAGCCCGCCCTGGCGATCCACCCCGGCGACCAGCGGGACCGTGACGCCCTGGTCGCCTCCGGATGGTGCGTGCTCGACCCGTCCGTCTTCGCCGCCGACCCCGACCGGTACCGGGCCTTCGTCGGCGCCTCGACCGCCGAGATCGGGGTGGCCAAGAGCGGCTACGTCGCCTCCCGGTGCGGCTGGTTCAGCGACCGCAGCGCCTGCTACCTGGCCAGCGGGCGCCCGGTGGTGGCCCAGGAGACCGGCTGGAGCCGCTTCCTGCCCGCCGGGGAGGGCCTGCTCGCCTTCACCGACACCGACAGCGCCGCCGGCGCGGTGGGGTCGGTGCTGTCGGACTGGCGCCGCCACGCCAAGGCGGCCCGCATGGTGGCCGAGGATCTCCTCGACGCCCGGGTCGTCCTGGCCCGCCTCCTCGACTCCGCCGGAGTGGCCGCATGAGCCCCGGGATCCGGGGTGGCCCCGGAACCACCGTGGAGACGACGCCGTTCGCCGCCGCCACCAGCCACCGGATCGACGAGATCGGCCCCGGCTGGCTGCGCAAGGATCTCCGGCCGGCGGCGCTCCTCGGCCACGCCCGCACGGCGAGGCCGCCCTTTGTCCATGACCCCCGGCGGGAGCCGTCCGCCTACCGCGATCTGCTGCGCCCGCTGGCCCTCGGGCCGTATTGCCCGGCGGCGGGTGACGACTGGATCGTCATCGAGCGGGTACCGGGTGTGGAGCTGTGGCAGATCGGCGAGCTCGGCGTCTGGGTCCGGGTGGCGGCCTGGGTCGCCCGCATGCACCGCCAACTGGCCGCCGCCGTCCCGCCCGGACACGCAGGCCGGCGGGAGGGCCACTCCCGGGCCGAGCGCGTGCCGCTCCTCGTGCACGACGCCCACCTGTTCGCCGCCTGGCGGACGCGGGCGGCCGCTGCCGGCACGCCGGGCGCGGTGCTCGCCGCCCACCGCCGGGCCACGGAGCGGCTCCTCTCCATCCCCCCGACGGTGGTCCACGGCGAGCTGTACCCGTCCAACATCCTCG
>JAUZEY010000517.1 GCA_030838785.1 Actinomycetota bacterium
CGCTACCGCCGCCGCAGTCCGGCGAGCAGCGGTGGCTGGAGATCGTGGCCTCGGCACCGCCGATGGAGAAGCCGCCGCCGGAGAAGCCCTGCGGGTTGGAGGCTCCGAACTTCTCGTCCTGCTTCACGAACTCGAGCGTGCCGGCGGTGGAGCTGACGGAGGCGCCGTCGTCGCTCGGTTTGGCGATCGACGGGAGGAGCTGCACCTCGGGGTAGCCGGCGTCTCGCATCGCCTTGTTGACCTGTTCCTGGCCCAGCGGGTTGGTCTTGTCGGCGACGACGATGCCCTTGTCGGTGATCTGGACCGGGGTGTCACCGACCTTGGCGCCGTCGATCACCGTGGTGGCGATGCCCTTCGGATCGCCGCTCGTCGGGACAAAGGCGTAGGCCCGGGACACGATGTTCTGGATCAGCAGAGGACCGACCTGGAGCTGGTGGACAACGGACACCGCCTCGGCGGCCACGCCGTCCTCGACCGGTTCGGTATGGGAGACCGCCGTCGCCTGACCGATGGTGAAGTAGCCGGGGTCGTTGAGCGCGGTGACCGCACCGTCGGCCCGGCCGGTGGGGACCTCGGTGGCCTTGGTGTGGAACCGGCTGTCGACGACCTGCGGGAAGCCCGCCCCGGTGATCGGGCCGGACCAGGTCGTCTCGAACGGGCCGGTGGGGTAGAAGGCGTTGGCCTCACCGGGCGGCGGGTCGGGAAGCGTGCCGCGACCGCCGCCGGGCCCGCCGATGACGCCGTAGACGAACGTTGCGCCCTTGCCCCGCTCGAAGAAGGCGGCGACGTTGCGGGAGTTGGCCGGTGGCCCGTTGATCTCGGACAGGGTGCCCACCAGGGAGTTGTCTTCCCGGAAGGCGTTCAGGAACCCGGTGAGGGTGGCGATCTGGGCCTGCGAATGGGTGTCGAACGAGCCGAAGCCGTGGAATCCACCCCCTTCGTCGCCCGACGGCGCGGGCGGACCCAGCTCGTCGGCCGCCACCGGCGGCAGGATCGCCAGCAACGCCAACGGCACCACCGCGGCCATGGTCAAGAGACGTCTCACGGTCACCTCCGGATTGCCGATTCCCTGCGGGCCGTCCCCTGCCCGAGGTAGGCGCTGTGCAGCACGTCGACGTCGTCGCGCAGGCGGGCCGCCGGCCCGTGGTAGACGACCTCCCCCCGCTGCAGCAGGTAGGCGGATGAAGCGATCTTCAGCGCGGCCGTGGCTGCTTGCTCCACCAGCAGGCAGGCCGTTCCCTGCTCGGCGTTGAAGCGCTGGATGGTCTCCAGCAGCGTCAGCACCATCTTCGGGGCCAGGCCCAGCGACAACTCGTCGATGAGCACGATCTTCGGCTGCGACAGGAGCGCCCGGCCGATGACGAGCATCTGCTGCTCCCCACCGGAGAGCCGGCCCGCCTCCTGGCGGCGGCGCTCCTTCAGGCGGGGGAAGATCTCGTAGATGGGGGCGAACCGCTCGTCGGAACCCTTCCACCGGGCGCCCTTGGAATAGGCGCCCATGAGGAGGTTCTCCTCCACGCTCATCGTCGGGAACACGCGGCGGCCCTGGGGCACCAGGGCCAGCCCCTTCCGGACGACCTCCTCGGCCGCCGTCGGCAGCGCCTCACCGTCGAGCGTCACCTCGCCCTGGTGGGGGAGGAGCCCGGCGATGGCGTTGAGCGTCGAAGTCTTCCCGGCGCCGTTGGGCCCGATGAGGGCCACGATCTCGCCCGAGGCGATGTCGAGGTCGATGCCGTGGAGCACCTTGACCGGCCCGTAGGCGACCGTGAGTCCCCGCGCCGTCAACATCAGTCCGCCCTCCCCAGGTAGGCCTCGATCACGAGCTCGTTGCGCTGGATCTCGGCCGGTGTGCCCTCGGCGATCACCTGGCCGAAGTCGAGGACGGTGATGTGGTCGCAGATCCCCATGACCAGGCTCATGTCGTGCTCGATGAGGAGGATCGACAGCCCGAGGTCCGACAGGCTCCGGAGCAGCCCGACGAAGTCCTCCGCCTGGCCGACGTCGAGGCCCGACGCCGGCTCGTCCAGCATCAGCAGCGACGGGGCGCCGCACAGCGCCCGGGCCAGCTCGACCGTTCGCAGGTCGCCGAACGGGAGGCTCCCGGCCGGGGCGGCGAGATCGCCCCGGAATCCGACCATGCGGGCCAGCCGGACGCTTCGCTCCCGGTGCGAGATGCGCCGCAGGCCAGGGTCGAAGACGTACTCCCGGCGGGCGGAGTCGGCCGTGCGGCAGCCGAAGATCAGGTTGTCGAGCACCGACAGGGTGCCGAAGAGCCGCGGGGTCTGGAAGGTGCGGCCGAGGCCGTGGCGCCCCCGGGTGGCGGGGGAGCCGTTGAGCCGGTGGCCGTCGAAGCTGATCTGGCCCCGGTCGGGGGTGAGCAGCCCTGACAGGCAGTTGAAGAACGTGGTCTTGCCGGCGCCGTTGGGCCCGATGACGCCGGCGATCTCGGCCGTGCGGGCGGAGAGGTTGACGCCGTCGAGGGCGTGAACCCCGCCGAAGTGGATGGTGAGGTCGGCGACGTTCAGGATCTCGCGCTTCTCCACCCGGCGGCGCCGGGTCGGCAGACCGCCCTCGGCGATCTGCGTCGCCAGCCGGTGGCGGACGGGCTCGAAGCGGGCCAGCTTGGCCGGGTCGAGGACGAGCGTCCGGCCGTGCCCGTTGCCGCCGTTGCCCTTCCGCACCGCGTGGCCCCGCTCGGCCATGAAGCGGGCGGCCCGTTGCCGGGCCTGCGGGCTGAAGATCTCCCGGCCGCTCATGCCTCGGCTCCGTCGGGTGTCTCGGCCCCGGCGGCTGCCGCGGCGGCGAGGGGGTCCCGCACGTCGATCTCGAACGTGCTCACCTCCGGCGCGGCGGGCGGGCTCCCTTCGAGCCGGTGCCAGATCCGCCGCCCGATATAGGCGAACCCGCCCGGGGCCCACAGCACCACGGCCAGGGCCACGACGCCGATGAAGAACTGGTCGTAGCCGACCAGCTTCCCTTCCGACAGGCTGTCGAAGTACTTGGGGATGGCGCCGAAGGCGATGCCGGCCACGCAGGCTCCGCCCACCGATCCCATTCCCCCGGCCACGGCGAAGCCGAAGTACAGCACGGCCAGCGCGGGCTGGAAGTAGTTCGACGGGACGAGCCCCTGCAGCATCCCGAAGTAGGCCCCGGCCACGGTGGCGATGGCGCCCGACAGGCAGATGGTGAACATCTTGTAGGCACCGGGGGAGTGGCCGAGCACCGAGAAGGCCGCTTCCGATTCCCGCAGGGCGGTGAGCGACGTGCCGATCCACGACTTGTTGACGGCCCAGCAGATGAGGGCCATGAGCAGCAGGGAGCCCATGAGGAGGTAGTAGAAGCTCTCGCTGCCCTGGAAGCCGGCCGGCCGGCTGATGGCCTTGGAGTCCGTCCCCCCGAAGCCGCCCTGGACTCCGAGGTAGCTCTGGAAGAACGTCTTCTGGGCCATGTAGCCGAAGGCCAGGGTGGCGATGGCGAAGTACACGCCCCGCAGCCGCAGGGCGAAGACGCCGAGCAGGATGGAGATCGGGATCGACGACAGGATCACCACCGGGATGATGATCAGGAACGGCATCCCGGCGTTCTGGAGCAGGTTGACCACCACGAGCCCGAAGCCCATCTGGGCCACGACGGCCAGCGTGAACTCGCCGATCCAGCCCAGCACCGACACCGACAGCACGACCATCCCGATGATCACGCCGTAGTCGAGGGCGAAGGCCGACCCGGCCCAGTTCATGTCGTAGGGCATGGTCAGCACGAAGGCGGTGAGGACCGTCAGCCCGATGGTGCGCAGGATGGTCCGCCGGTTGAGGGGAGAGCGCTTCGGCGCCGCCGGGGCCCGCTCCGGCGACAGCTCACTCGGCGCCCGTTCCATCACGGTGCTCATGCGGGAGCCACCGCTGTGTCCTCCAGGGCCTTCGTCCCCCGGGCGAAGCGGGCCACCAGCACCACGATCAGGATGAGGAACGGCCACGCATCGGACAGGCCCTTCACGTTGGGGAGGTAGAGCTGCGTCGACACCTCCAGCATCGACAACGTGATGGCCCCCAATACCGTCAGCGGGAGCGAGATCAGGCCGCCGACGAACGTGACCGTCAGCGCCTTGAGGGTGAAGGCGGTGAGCGATGTGTTGTCGAGCAGGAGGATCGGGGCCAGCAGCATGGTGGTGAGGCCCGACAGTCCGAAGGCCAGGCCCCACACGACCGGCGCCACCAGCTTCTGGCGGATCCCCATGAGACGGGCGGCGGTGGGGTCGTCGGAGACGGCCCGCATGGCCAGGCCCACCCTCGTGCGGCGCAGGATGAAGTACAGGCCGGCGAAGAACAGCAGCACGTTGCCGAACAGGATCAGCTGGTCCCAGCTGACCGAGTAGTCGGCGCCGGGGATGGCCACCTGCTTGTTGGCGAACGGCGAGTTGAAGACCTGGCCCCAGGTGTTGCCCCACCAGGGCACGACGAACACGAGCCCCTGGAGGAGCAGGAAGAGAGCGAGTGTCGCCACCGTGGCCAGCGCCGGAGCGGCCAGCCGGCGGACGATGAACCGCTCGAAGAGCAGCCCGGCGGCGACGGCCACCAGGATTCCGGCGCCGATGGCGGGGAAGTAGGGCCAGCCCCGCAGCGTGTTCAGGTCCCAGGCGATGAACCCGGCCAGCACGCCGATCCCGCCGTGGGCGATGTTGAGGACGCCCGTCGTCCTGTAGACGAGCACCATGCCCATGGCGATGAGGCTGTACACGCAGCCGTACTCCAGCCCGATGATGAGGGTCTGGATCAGCTTGGTCACATCGTCTCCAGGGAAATTGGGGTCTCCAGGGAAATTGGGGGCTCCAACGGAATTGTCGAGCCCCGGGAGGAGCGCCTACGCCGCGCTCCCCCCGAGGCGCGGATTAGTTGGTCTCGGCGTACTCGTCGACCAGCGGGCCGGCGATGTACTTGAACTCGAACTTGTCGCCGCTGCGCTGGATCTGCGCCAGGTAGATGGTCTTGTTGGCCCGGTGGTGACCGGGGCTGAACGAGATGTTCGGGCCGAGGCCGGTCTCGAAGTTGGACAGCGTGTCGACCGTGTCCTTCAGGCGCTGCCGGGTCACCTCGAGGCCGAGGGACTTGAGGGCGTTGCCGAAGATGCTGGCGCCGACGAAGCCGCCCTTCGTCCACGTCGAGTGGTCGATCTTCGGGTAGTACTTCTCGACCACGGCCTTGTAGGCCCGGTACCCCGGGGTGTCCATGTCGTTGGTCACCCAGTGGGTGGCGGCGATGGTGCCTTCACCGTTGGGCCCGGTGAAGTTCGGCGTCACCTGGAAGTACAGGCCCGCCGCGCCCGAGAAGGCGTTCTTCGGCTTGTAGTTCTGGGCCGCCGCCTCCCGCACCAGGCGGGTGAAGATCCCGGGGTCGAGGTAGGTCGAGATGGTGTCGATGTTCTGGGTCCGGGCCTGGGCGATGAACGTGGTCGTTCCCGGGTCGTCGAAGGTGGCCGGCTGCGAGAAGACGACCTCGCCGTTGAACTTCTTGATGACCTCTTCGTAGGCCTTCACGTAGGCCCGGCCCGTCGGGTTGTTGATGTAGATGATCGCCACCCGCTTGGCGCCCTGCTTCTCGGCCTGGTACTTGGCCAGCATGTGGGCTTCGGTGACGGCCGATGCCGACACCGGGAAGGTCCACGCGCCCTTGTACTGCGGCTCGCCCCAACCGTCGGCCCCGATGTGGGGGATCTTGTGCTCGTCGGCGTAGGGGGTGAGGGGGTCGGACGTGTTGACCGACATGATGCAGCAGAAGGCGAAGATGTGCTCCCGCTCCACCAGGTCGCGGGCGGCGTTCATGCCCTTGGTGCCGTCCCAGGCGTCGTCCCGGACGAGGACGTCGAGCTTGCGCCCGTTGATCCCGCCGCTGTCGTTGATCTCCTGGAGCTTGGCCCGTCCGGCGTAGGACAGGTCGTCACCGAAGGAGCCCACCGGGCCGGAGTAGATCCCGATGTGGCCGACCTTGATGGAGTTGGCGGTCACGCCGACGTCGGTGGCGCCGCCGACGGCGGAACCGGCGCCCGGGGGGCCGCCGGGAGTGGGCGCGCCGGGCGTGGGGCCGGAGGAGCCGCCGGGGAGGACCTTCCCCGCGCCAGCGCCGGACGACTGGGCGCCCGACCCGCCGGAGGACCCGGCGGCGGACCTGGTCGCCGGCTGGGCCGCGGCGGAGCTCGACTTGGCCGCCGAGTTCGAGCCGGCCGCCGGCGAGGCCGCCGAGCCGCTCGAGGACGCGCCCGCGCCGGGCGAGGAGCCGGCGACGTCGGAGGTGGCGGCGCCCGCCTCGGCCGGGGCGGCCGAGGCGCCGGCATCACCGCCGGAGTACCCCCCGCCGCCCGGGGCGGCGGCATTGGTCCCGGCCTGGTTCTGGCTCTGGACTTTGAGGGCGGCGCGTTGGGCGGCGCTCCCTCCGCAGGCGGCGGAGGCGAGCGCCCCTGCCGTCAGAAGGACGAAGAGGCGGCGCGATCCAAGGTATGCCATGCAGTTGACCCCCTTGCTCCCCAGCGTCGGTGAGCGGACGTTCGAATGCTCGTGACTGACTCAGAGCGAGACGGGGAGGGGCGCTCGGCTCTCACTGTTCGAGGACGACGAATAGGACGATGGGTGAGAACGGCACGGTGCGTGACAAAGCGGACACCACCAGTGTGGCCGACGAAGTCAGATTCGGGCAAGAGTCGCCCGCGACCGCTCAACGTCCGTCACCTCCCCCGATGGACGCAGCCCGGGAACCGTAGGTCTCGCCACCGGTGGAGTCCCGCGTAGGTGTTACGGGTTCGAGTACGCGTTCGGGCCCGGGGACGATCGTGGGGCCGGGGAAGAACAGCCAGCCGTCGGCGTCCCGACTCACCCGGTGCCCGGTACGGGCCCAGCCGTCACGGCGGCGCACGGCCAGCTCCCCGACCTGGCCGGCGGACAGCGCCTCGCCGTCGCCGTCGAGGACGTCCATGTCGAGCAGGCCGGCCGGCGGCCGCCCGAACGACCCGACCGGCCCGACCCCGACCGGGTTGTAGGCGAAGGCGCCCTCGGCGCTCCCGTACCACTCCAGCACCCGGACCCCGAAGCGCTCCTCGAACGGCCGCCAGATCTCCCGGGGCATGCCGGTCGACACGACGAGCCGGACGGGGTGGGTCCGGTCCCGGCGCGAGGACGGGGTCCGGTAGACGGCGGTGGCCAAACCGTCGCCGTTGGCCCAGGTCGTACAGCCATGGTCGATGCAGATCTCCCACAGGCGGCCCGGGTCGGGCACCCGGCTGACCACGGCGTGGTGGACGGCGCCGAGCAGGGCGGGCATGACGGTGGCGGCCAGAGCGTTGCCGTCGGCCAGCGGGAGGCCGGTGTAGGCGACGTCGTCGGGCCGGTAGCCGAAGAACCCGGGGACGAGCCGCCACAGCAGGAGCCGTTCGTGGGGCACCTCGACGCCGACAGTGTCTCCGTTGGCGCCGGTCGTCGGCACGACCAGCCACGGTGCGGCGGGGTCGTCGACGTGCTCGCCGGGGTCGCGGCCCTCCACGCCGTCGGAGAATTCGTCGAGGACGGGATGCCCCTCCGACGGGTCGAGGCCGGCGGCCCGGCCCTCGGGGGTGGCGACGACGAGGCTCTTGATCCCGGTCCGGCGGATCACCCCCGACAGGTCGCCCTGGGCCAGGCGGTAGTCGGCGGTGACGAGGATGGCGCAGCGCAAGGCCCGCAGCCGCGTCTCCAGCGCCAGGTCGCTGGCCTGCGGGTCGAGCGGAACGACCGGCAGCCCCAGCTTGGCCCCGGCGGCGAGGACGTGGAGCAGGGCCGGATGGTTGCGCAGGAGAAGGGCGACCCGGTCGCCGCGCCGCAGGCCGAGCCGCCGCAGCGCGTCGGCCGCACCGACGGCGCCCGTGGCGAGGTCGGCGGCGGTGACCCGCTCCGCCGGCCGGGTCCCGTTCTCGAACACGAACACGTCCCGGCCGGGATCGCGGGCCGCCTCGGCCGCCACGACCCGGCTGAGGACGACCCCGGCCAGGGGCGCCCCGCCGCTCCCCTCCCTCGCGCCGGACACGGGGCCGAGGATAGGGAGGGCCGGCTGAGAAGGGCCCGAGTGAGAGTTACGGGTTCTTCGTGCCGGTACTTACGTACATCCGAATTACGACCGCCGGGGACGGTCGACCAGCCCCAGGGTCGAGGCCCGCTGGGAGAACTCCCGCTTCGAGTGGACCCCGAGCTTGGCGTAGACGTTGGCCAGGTGCCCCTCGACGGTGCGGCGGCTGATGAACAGCTCGTGGGCGATCTCGGCCGCCGTGAGCCGGAGGGCGGCCAGGCGGGCCACCTCCAGCTCCCGGGCGGTGAGCGACGCCGGCCCCATCGCCGCCGCCGCCGCCCGCCGGCCCGGGGCGCCGAGGCCCCGGAGCGCCTCGACGGTGCGGTCCCGGCGGGGGACGGCCTGGCAGCGGTCGAAGGCGCTGACCGCCCGCTCCAGGGCGTCGACGGCCTCGGCCCGGTCGTCGGACGCCCGGCCGAGGACGTCGAGGGCCCGTCCGAGGAGGACGTCGTAGCCCGACCCGTCGAGCAGCGCCACCGCCGCCCGGGCGGGCCCGACCGCTCCGTCGGCGTCACCGGTCTCGAGTCGCAGCGAGGCCCGGGCCAGGTTGGCGATGGCCCGGTAGAGGTCGCGGTCGAGCTCCTTGGCCGCCTGCTCGAGCTGCTCGACGGCCGTGGTCGCCTCGGCCGGGTGGTCCGACGCCAGGGCCACTTCGACGAGGTCGAGGAGGATCGGCGGGGCGAGGGCGGTGGCGCCCATGCCCAGCATCCTCTCGGCGGCCTGGGTCAGCTCCTCCCGGGCGGCGTCGAGGTGGCCTTCGGCTCGGGCCAGGAGGGCGGAGGCGTGGTGGGCGATGTCGGTGGCGACGTACCAGGGGACGTCGCCGTACACCCGCCGGGCCGAGGCGACGTGGCGGCGGGTCTCGTCGATCTCGCCGATCTCGGCCGTGGCCAGGGCGGCCATGAACATCGCCATGCCCCGGCGGCGGCTGCTCATCCCGGGGGCGAGGCTGAGCGAGTCCTGGGTGCAGCGCAGCGCCCCGGCCAGGTCGCCGGCCAGCCAGCGGACATGGCT
The DNA here is from genome assembly GCA_030838785.1 of Actinomycetota bacterium. Classification (GTDB taxonomy): domain Bacteria; phylum Actinomycetota; class Acidimicrobiia; order IMCC26256; family BP-133; genus BP-133. The sequence goes on from JAUZEY010000517.1 coordinate 9,096, forward strand.
CTCGAGCTCGAGGACGTTCCCCTCCCGCCAGGCGGGGTTGGCCTCCTTGGCTTCGGCGAAGGAACGCAGAGCTTCGTCAAGGCGACCTTCGATGCCCAGCGACCAGCCGAGCGACATCACGTTCCAGGTGATGCGGTAGGGGCTGCCGTCGGCCCGGGCCTCGGCCACGCTGCGCCGGAGTGTCTCCTCCGCTTCGCCGAAGCGGCCCTGGTAGAAGAGCACGGTGCCGAGCACGCCGACCGCCCGGGCCGCCGCCGCCCGCTCCCCCGCCTCGCCGGCCGCCGCCGCCACCTCCCGGCACCCGGCCTCGAGGGCGGGCAGGTCGCCGGCCAGCCCCTTCACGTAGGCCACCTCGAGGGCGGCCAGCAGCATGCCCGACCGGTCGCCGGCCCGGGTGAAGAGGTCGAGGGCCTCGGCCGCGGTGTCGGCGGCCTGGTCGAGCTGGCCCGTCCCCCAGGCCAGGAAGCTGGTCAGGCGGGACTTGATGCTGGCCCGCTGGAGGAGGTCGCCGCTGCCCTCGAGGTGGGCGTCGATGGCCCGGAGGGCGTCGATGGCGGCTGAGAAGTCGGCGTCGGCCCGGTGGTCGAAGACCCACTCGGCCCGGCCCGAGAAGGCGTTCGCCACCTCGACCCAGCGCCGGTCGCCGGCCGGGAGGAGCTCGACGAGGGCACCGAGGATCCGCAGGCCCTCGCCGTACACACCCCGCTCTTCGGCCTGGAGCAGCGCGTCGGACAGGACGGCGAGCGCTTCGGGGTCGCCGACCTCGGCCGAGCGGGCGAAGTGGGGGGCGGCCTCCCCGAGGCGGCCCATGGTGAGGAGCACCCGCCCGACCTGGCGGTGGAGGACCACGAGCCGGGCGCCGACGATGCCCTCGTAGACCGTCTCCTGGATCAGCGGGTGGGAGATCTCGTAGGTGAACGTGCGGCCCCGCTTGGCCTCGGACACGAACCGGGCCCGGACGAGGGCCTGCAGCGCGGGCCCGAGATCCTCGAGCGGACGGTCGCCGAGGACGACGAGGTCGCCGAGCTCGACCCGCCCGCCGGCCACGGCCAGGATCTCCATGACGCCCCGCTGGCTGTCGTCGAGGCGGTCCATGCGGACCCGGACCCGCTCGACCAGACCTTCGGGGAGCGACCGCAGCGCCGGCCGGGCCAGGTCGCCGCCCTCTTCCACGAGGGCCTGGAGGAGCCCCAGGACGAACAGCGGGTTGCCCTGGGCCCGGCTGGTGAGCCAGTCGATCAGCTCCGGCTCGGCCACCGCCCCGATGACCTCCTCGGTCAGCTCCCGGACGGCGTCGGCCGGCAGCGGGCCGATCTCGACCCGGTGGAGGGCGCCGATCTGCTCCAGGTCGAGGAGCACCCGCTGGGCGACCGGGTGCTCAATCAGCTCGCCGGGCCGGGCCGAGGCCACGACGAGGATCCGCTCGGTGGACAGGCTGCCGGCCAGGTAGTGGAGGGCGTCCCACGACGAGGCGTCGGCCAGGTGGACGTCGTCGAGGACGACGACGACCGGCGCCTGCTCGGCCAGATTGGCCAGCAGGACGGCGAGGCCCTCGAGGAGCCGGGGCCGGGGCGGCTCCCGGTCCGGCGCCGCCCCCCGCACAACAGCGACACTCCGGAGCAGGGAGGCCAAGTCGTCCAGGAAGCCCCCGCACAGGAGGGCCACCTCCTGCTTGCCCAGGGTACGGAGGTGGCGCTCCAGCGCCTCCACCCACAGCCCGAACGAGGCCGTGTCGCCGAGAGGATGGGCCCGGGCCGACAGCTCGATCGACGCCCGCCGCCGGTCCTCCAGCGCCTCGGCGGCGAGGCGGGTCTTGCCCATGCCCGGCTCGCCCACGACCAGCACGAAGCGGAACTCTCCGGACGCGGCGCGCTGCCACTGCCCGTCCAACTGTGCAGTCTCGGGGCTACGGCCAACGATCCTGGTTCTCCAGGGCATACTTCCCTCGTGGGGGCAGGTGAAGCCCCCGAGCCCCGAAGCGTACCGACCGTTCACGCCAAATGGACGGCGATGCCCCTCTGGATCTCCCGCAGGTGGTCCTCGTCGGTGAGCTTGCCGCCGCTGTGGTCGACGACGTAGAAGGCGTCGACGACCTCGTGGCCGAGGCTCGTCACCTTGGCCAGCCGGACGTCGAGCTCCAGCTCGGCCAGGGCCTTGGTGATCCGGTACAGCGTCCCGATGCGGTCCGGCGCCCGCACCTCGATGACCGTGGCCGAGTCGGAGGCGTCGTTGTCGACCGACACCTCGAGCCGGGCCGGGGCGGCCGACGGCGGACGGGGGCTGCTGGCGTAGTCCCGGGCCCGGTCGGCCAGGCGGGCCTCGAGCGACAACCGGCCGGCCAGCACCCGGTTGAGGTCCGACTCCACCAACGACCAGTCCGGCGTCCGGCCGAAGACACTCTGGACGCGGAAGCGTTCGATGGCGAAGCCGTCGGCGCTCGACCACGCCCGGGCCGAGACGACGTCGAGGCCGTGGAGGGCCAGCGTCCCCGCCACCCGCCAGAACAGCCCCGGCCGGTCGGGGGCGACAACCGTGACCAACGGGCCCTCCCCGTCGAGGACCAGCGCCTCGGCCAGCTTGGCCCGGGCGATGAGCTCGACGGTCCCGTCGGGAGGCGGTTCGGGCGCGCTGCGGGCCCGCTGCCCGGCCAGCACCGGGGCGGTCCGCTCGACCAGCTCGGCGATGAGGCCGGCCTTCCACGAGCCCCAGGCGGCCGGCCCGGTGGCCAGCGAGTCGGCCTCGGTGAGGGCGGCCAGGATCTCGAGCGTCGTCTGGTTGCCGACGGCGGCGACCACGGTCGAGATGGTCGCCTCGTCGGCCAGATCGCGCCGGGTGGCCGTCTCGGCCAGCAGCAGGTGGTGGCGCACCAGCGTCTTGAGGATGGAGATGTCGTCGGGCAGGAACCCGATGCGGGGGCCGATCTTGTCGACGAGGTTCACGCCGGCCTCGCTGTGGTCGCCGGGGTGGCCCTTGCCGATGTCGTGGAGGAAGGCGCCGACGAGCAGGAGGTCGGGGCGCCGCACCCGGCTGGTCAGCCGGGCCGCCTCGGCGGCCGCCTCGCACAGGTGCCGGTCGACGGTGAAGCGGTGGTAGGCGTTGCGCTGGGGACGGTTCCGGACGGCCTCCCACTCGGGGAGCGTGCGGGTCATGAGCCCCCGCTGGTCGAGCGTCTCGATGACGGGGATGGCGGCCGCCCCGGCGCCGAGCAGGCGGACGAACGCCAGGCGGGCCTCCTCCGGCCAGGGGTCGCCGAGCGGCGCCGCCTCCGCCGCCAGCCGGTCGATCGCCGCCCGGGACAGCCGCAGGCCCGCCTCGGCCGCGGCGGCGGCGGCCCGCAGCACGAGCGTGGGGTCGGACAGGGGATCGGCCTCGGCGGTCAGCTCCACGATGTCGTCGCGGATCACGATCCCCGGGCCGACGTGGCGGTCGGCCGGAGCCGTGCGGCCCCTCGGCCCCTTGACCGAGGACAGGATCCGGTCCCACGTCTCGTCGCTGGTCCAGGCGATCGTGCGGGCGGCAGCGGCGACTTCGGCCATCAGAGCGTCGGCGTCGGCGTAGCCGAGGTCGGCGGCGATGCCGTCCTGCTCCTGGAGGAGCAGCCGGTTGGACGCCTTGCCCGTCCGTCGGTGGAGCGCCACCCGCACGGCGAGCAGCGTCTCGTAGGCCGTGGCCATGGCGGCCTCGTCGCCTTCGAGGAGGATGCGGCGGGCGGCCTCGGCCCAGTGCTGGGCGTGGACGTCGCGGAGGCCCCCCCGGCCCTCCTTGAGGTCGGGCTCGAGCAGGAAGGCGACCTCGCCGGCCCCCTCGTGACGCTCGGCCACCGCCTGCCCGACGACCGACAGCCAGCGGTCGGACCGGCTCTGCCACTGGGCTAGCGCCCGGCGGGCAAGATCGTCGCCGAGGCTCGAGTCTCCGGCCACCAGGCGCACGTCGAGGAAGGAGGTGGCGGTGTCGAGGTCGGTGGCGGCCAGCGCCAGCGCCTCCTTCACGGTGCGGACGCCGTGGCCGAGCTTGAGCCCGGCGTCCCACAGCGGGTACCAGATCCGCTCGGCCAGCTCCCGCACGTCTTTGCGCCCTTTGTGCAGGAGCACGACGTCGAGGTCGCTGCCCGGCGCCAGCTCCGCCCGCCCGTAGCCGCCCACGGCCACGAGGGCGACGTCGCTCTCGGAGCCGAGGAGGGTGGTCAGCCAGGCGTCGGCCCGGTTGGAGTAGGCCCGGCAGAACGACGTGCCGCGGAGGGACGAGTCGGCGAAGAGCGCGTCGCGGTCGGCCCGGATCGCCTTCGCGGCCAGCGCACCAGAAGGGGCTCCGGTGGGCGCGGCAACCGGATCGCCCGGCTGGTTCCCGCGCCCGAACGCCATCAGCGCCCGCCCGTCATATGGCCCCGGCCATCACAGGGCTTCGGGGGATCAGAGGGCATCCGGGCCCATCTCGCCCGTCCGGATGCGGATCACCTGCTCGACGGGCGTCACCCACACCTTGCCGTCGCCGATCTTGTCGGTGCGGGCGGCGGTCACGATGGCGCCGGCCACCCGCTCGACGTCGCTGTCGTCGACGAGCACCTCGACCCGCACCTTGGGCACGAAGTCGATCGTGTACTCCGTGCCCCGGTAGACCTCGGTGTGGCCCCGCTGGCGGCCGAAGCCCTGCACCTCCGACACCGTCATGCCGGCGACGCCGAGCCCCCGCAGGGCCTCCTTGGCCTCGTCCAGCTTGAACGGCTTGATGATGGCGGTGATGAGCTTCACCCCGTCCTCCCCATGCTCCCGAGCTCGCCGAAGGAGTATGCCGTCTCGGCGTGTTGCGTGAGATCGAGGCCCACGGCCTCCTCCTCGTCGGTACAGCGCAGCCCGATCGTTCCCGAGATGACCTTGGCCAGCACGAAGGAGATCCCCCCGGACCAGACCACGGTGGCCAGCACCGCCACCGCCTGGTAGCCGAGCAACTCGAGGCCGCCCCCGAAGAGCAGGCCGTCGCCGCCGAGGGGGTTGACGGCCCTGTCGGCGAAGAGGCCGACCATGAGCGACCCGAGGATGCCGCCCACGAGGTGGACACCGATGACGTCGAGGGCGTCGTCGTAGCCGAGGCGGAACTTGAGCTGGATGGCCAGGAAGCAGACCGCCCCGGCGGCGAAGCCGATGAGGATGGGGGAGAGGCCCCCGACGTAGCCGGCGCAGGGTGTGATCGCCACGAGCCCGGCCACCGCGCCCGACGCCGCCCCGAGGGTGGTGGCGTGGCCGCCCTTGAGCCGTTCGACCACCAGCCAGCCGAGCATGGCCGCAGCCGCCGCGTTGTTGGTGTTGAGGAACGCCTGGGCGGCCAGCCCGTTGGCGGCCAGCGCCGAGCCGGCGTTGAACCCGAACCACCCGAACCACAGGATGCCGGTGCCGAGGAGCGTGAAGGGCAACGAGTGGGGCGGCATCGTCTCGTTGGGCCAGCCCCGGCGCTTCCCGAGCACCAGGATGACGGCCAGCGCGGCGATGCCGGCATTGATGTGGACGACCGTCCCGCCGGCGAAGTCGAGCGCGCCGAGGTGGAAGAGCCAGCCCGCGGGAGCGAAGACCCAGTGGGCGACTGGGGCGTAGACGAGTACGAGCCAGGCGCCGAGGAACACGACCCAGGCCCGGAACTTCATCCGATCGGCGATGGCGCCGGTGATCAAGGCCGGGGTGATGATGGCGAACATGAGCTGGAAGGCACAGAAGGCGACCGCCGGAACCGCGAGGGCGAAGTCACCCTTGTAGGACGGGATGACCGTCTTGACGTTGCCCAGGGTCTTGAGCCCCACGAAGGCGAAGTCGCCGATGTATCTGCCCTCACCTCCGAAAGCGAGGCTGAAGACGACGAGGGCCCACGCCACGCTGACCAGTCCCATGCAGAAGAAGTTCTGCATGAGCATGCCGAGTACGTTCTTCGACCGAACCATCCCGCCATAGAAGAAGGCCAGCCCCGGGGTCATGAACAGCACCAGCGCCGCCGACGCCAGCACCCAGGCGGTATTTCCTTCCATCCTGACCCTCCCTCTCGTGGCCGCCAAACCGCGGGTCAGATTTACGACAGGTTGTTTCGCCCCTGTGACTTGTCTGTTTCAGCCGTATGAACCAGACCGTGTTTCCAGAAAGGCCCGGGGCTGGTAAGCCCCCTTTCGTGGACATCGCCTTCAACGCTTCGGAACGGGCCAGCCTCGGGGTCGAGGTCGAGCTGCAGATCGTCGACCGTGACTCCCGGGAGCTGCGCAGCGGGGCCAGCCGGATCCTGGCCCGGCTGGAGCAGGAGCGCGGCCGGCCGCATCCCAAGGCCAAGAACGAGCTCATGGAGTCGAACATCGAGCTCGTCACTGGCATCTGCGCAACCGCGGCCGAAGCCCGGGCCGACCTGGAGGCGACCCTCGGCGATGTGACGGCGGCCGCCGCCGAGCTCGGCCTCGGCCTGCTCTGCGCCGGCACCCACCCGTTCTCAGACTGGGCCGCCCAGGAGATCTCCCCCGACGAGCGCTACCACCGCCTCGTCGAGGAGATGCAGTGGCCGGCCCGGCGGCTGGCCATCTTCGGGATCCACACCCACGTCGGCATCCGCTCGGCGGAGAAGGCGATCGCCATCGCCAACGCCCTCACCGGCTACATCCCCCACTTCCTGGCCCTGTCGGCCTCGAGCCCCTGGTTCGGGGGCCGCGACACCGGCCTGGCGTCGTCGCGGTGCAAGGTCTTCGAGGGTCTCCCCACGGCCGGGGTGCCCCAGGTTCTCGCCGGCTGGGCCGAGTTCGAAGAGCTCATGAGCACGCTGATCGCGGCCCGGGCCATCAGCTCCATCCGGGAGATCTGGTGGGACATCCGCCCCCACCCCAACTTCGGGACGGTCGAGCTGCGCATCTGCGACGGCATGCCGACGATGTCCGAGATCACCTGCATCGCCGCCCTGGCCCAGTGTCTGGTGGAGTGGATGGACACCCTCGTCGACCGGGGCTACACGCTGCCCTGCCCCAAGGCCTGGATCGTGGGCCAGAACAAGTGGCGGGCGGCCCGTCACGGCGTCGAGGCCGAGATCATCGTCGACGAGCAGGGGACGCTGGCGCCGCTGTCTCGGGTCATTGCCGACCTCGTCGAGGAGCTGACGCCGGTGGCGCGGCGGCTCGACTGCGAGAAGGAGCTCGACCATGCCCGGCGGATCCTGGGCCACGGCCCGAGCTACCGCCGCCAGCGGGCCTGGGTCGAGGCCGGCGCGTCGCTGGTCGACGTGGTCGACGGGCTGATGGGGGAGCTCCGCTCCGACGAGCCCGGGTAGCGTCCGTCCCCGATGGACCCCAACCCCGACGGCCCGGCCGTCTTCCGGGTGACGCCGACGTGCGTGCTGCGGATGGACGAGCTCGACTGGCGCTTCTCCGCCAGCGGCGGGCCCGGCGGGCAGCACGTGAACACGGCCAACACCCGGGCCGAGGTCCGCTTCGACATCGCCGGTTCGCCGTCGCTCGGCCCCCGGCAGCGGGCCCGGCTGTTGGAGCGGCTCGGGCCAGAGATGCGGGTGGTGGCCTCGGACGAGCGGTCGCAGCTCCGGAACCGCGAGCTGGCCCTGGAGCGGCTGCGGTCCCGGTTGGCCGACGCGCTGCGGGTGGAGAAGCCCCGCCGGCCGACGAAGCCGACGAAGGGCGCCAAGGAGCGCAGGTTGGAGGACAAGCGGCACCGGTCGGAGACGAAGCGCCGGCGGCAGGGCCGGCCCGGCTCGGACGAGTAGGGCCGGACGACGGGTGCGTGTCGCCACGTTCAACGTGAAGCACGGCGAGAACGGCGCCGGCCGGGTCGACCTGCGCCGGCTGTCGTCGGCCTGCGCCGGCCTGTCGGCCGACGTCCTGGCCATCCAGGAGGTCGACCGGTTCGCCCGCCGGACCCATTTCCGGGACGAGATGCGAATCATCGCCCGGGCGACCGGCCTGCAGGCGACCTTCGGCGAGGCGGCCCGGAAGAAGTGGCGGTCCTACGGCAACGTCCTCCTCGCCCGGGGGCCGATCACCGACGTGGAGGTGGTGAAGCTTCCCCGGCCGAGCGGGGGCGAGCCCCGGGTGGCGATCGTGGCCCGGGTGGACGTCGGCGGGATCGGGCTGTCGGTCGGCGCCACCCACCTGTCGTTCCGGAAGGGCGAAGGTGCGGCGCAGCTCGCCGTGCTCCTCGACGCGCTGGCCGATCGGGACGGGCCGCGGCTGCTGATGGGCGATCTGAACATCGGGCCGGACCTCGTGGTGCCGGCGGTCACCGCCGCCGGCTACACGGTGGCGCCGACGGAGGCGACGTTCCCCGCCTCCGCCCCCCGGACCCGGATCGACTTCGTGGCCGTGTCGGGCCTGGAGATCGTGGGGGCGTCGACGCCGACCGTCGGGACGAGCGACCACCTGCCGATCGTGGCCGACCTGTTGGTGCCCTAGACGGTGGCTTCGCCCAGGCGTTCGACGAGGTCGGCCCGGGCCCGGGCGACCCGGGAGCGGATCGTCCCCACCGGGCACTCGCAGATCTCGGCCGCCTCCTGGTAGGAGAGGCCCAGCACCTGCGTCAGGACGAAGGCCAGCCGGCGCTCCGGGTCGAGACCGGCCAGCAGCGCCTCGACCGACACCAGCCGCGCCGGATCGGGCTCGTAGGTCGGCCGCTCGAACCTGGCCGCCAGCCGGCGCCGGCGGCGGAGGTCGCGCACCGAGTCGGCACAGGTGCGGCGGGCGATCGCCAGGAGCCAGGTGCGGGCGCTGGAGTCACCCCGGAAGGCGGGCAGCGCCCGGTAGGCCCGGAGGAAGACCTCCTGCGTGACGTCGTCGGCCTGTTCCCGGCTGACCAGCTGCGCGCAGAGACGCCACACCTCCCCCTGGCTGCGCCTGATCCAGGCGGAGAGGGCGAGGCGGTCGCCGTCCTGAGCGGCGAGGAGGAGCTCGGTGAGCTCGTCGTGGCCGGGCATCTTCGGGAACTTTCCGCCGGGGGGAACTTTGGAAGCTAATCACAGGACTAACACGGTGCGATGGATAAGGGTCCCCTTCGGGGGACACCCCCGGACCCCCGGCTCGGCCGTCCGCTCCACTCGTCCCACGTCACTGGCGCAGCCCCTTCCCTTGACTGCCTTCCCCGGTTCGCCTCCCCTCGGGCCAGGGCCGGAAGTCTCCCTGCCAGTGGATGGGTGGAGCGCGACGGCTCCGGTGGATGACGCGCCTATCGTCTCGTCCTTGGAACTTTTGGCTGACACAGGACGACCACCATCGCGGCGTGACCTCCCGTAGACCCTTCCCTCGGCTGCTCGTCGCCGCCGTCCTCGCTCTGGGGGCGGTTCTGCTGGCCGCGGCCCCGGCGTCGGCCCATGCCCAGCTCACCTCGACCGAGCCGGTCGGAGGGACGGCGGTGGCGACATCGCCCTCCCGCGTGGTGCTCCGCTTCGGGGAGGCGGTCGAGATCCCCCTCGGGTCGGTCCGCGTCTTCGCCTCGCCGTCGGGCAAGCAGGTCGAGACCGGCGCCGCCGGTCACGCCGACGGGCAGGGCGACGCCGTGGCGGTGAAGCTGCCCAAGCTCGACAAGGGCACGTACATCGTGACGTGGCGGGTGACGTCGGCCGACGCCCACCCGGTCCACGGCGCCTTCACCTTCGTGGTGGGGTCGGGCAAGGGCGGGGCAAGCGACGCCGCCCTGGTCGAGAAGCTCCTGTCGTCGGGCACTGGCAGCACGACGGTGGGTGCGATCTACGCCGTCATCCGCTTCGTCGCCTTCTCGGCGCTCGTGCTCCTCGTCGGCGGCTTCGCCTTCCTGGCCCTCGTCTGGCCGGGCGGCGCGGCGCTGCCCCGGGCCCGGCGCCTGTTGTGGGGGGCGTGGGGGGCGGCCGTCGTCACCACCACCGTCGGAATCCCGGTGCAGGGGGTGTACGCCGCCGGCCTGCCGCTGTCGAAGGTGGCGTCTTCGACCGTGCTGTCGGGGGTGCTCGACGAGCGGTTCGGCAAGGTGTGGGGTGCCCGGCTCGTGCTGCTGGCGCTGATGGCCCTCGTGTTGGTGGCGCTCGGCCGGCGCCCGGTGGCCGAGGAGGGCGCGGCGCTGCCCCCGGCGCTGCGCGTCGGCGGCGGCGTCCTCGGCGTCGGTCTCCTCCTCACCCCGGGGTTGGCCGGGCACGCCTCGACGCAGGACCTCGTGCCGCTGGCGGTCGCCTCCGACGTCGTGCACCTCGTGTCCGTGAGCCTGTGGCTCGGCGGCCTGGCCATGCTGGCCGCGGCCGTGCTGCCCCGGCGCATCCCCGCCGAGCTGGCGGCAGTCGTCCCCCGCTTCTCCCGCATCGCCTTCGGGGCGGTGATCGCCATCCTGGCCACCGGCACGTTCCAGGGCTGGCGGGAGGTGCGGAGCAAGGCGGCCCTGACCGACACGACCTACGGGCGGCTCCTCATCGTCAAGGTGGTGCTCTTCGCTGCGCTGGTGGCCCTCGGCGCCCTGTCGCGGCGTTTCGTCCAGGCCCGCTACCGGGTTCCGGCCGCCCGGCTGTCGTTCGGTCCGGGGACGGCGACCCTTGGCGGCTCACGCCGCCCCGATCGGGGGGACACCCCCCGTCCCCCGGGCGATCCGGACGGCGAGACCGTGACCCAGCTGCGGAAGACGGTCGGCGCCGAGACGGTGTTGGCCGTGGTGGTCCTGGCCGTGACCGCTCTGCTGGTCAACGCCCAGCCGGCCCGTTCCGCCCTGGCCCAGCCCTTCAGCACCGAGATGCGCAGCGACACCGTGTGGGTGGACGTGACGGTCGATCCGGCCAAGGCCGGCCCCGCCGCGCTGCACTTCTACACGCTGTCGCCCCAGGGCTCGCAGCAGGAGGTGCAGGACCTGACCGCCACGCTGACCCTGCCCAGCCAGGACGTCGGCCCGCTGACGGTGCCCCTCAACCGCGCCGGCCCCGGCCACTTCTCGGCCTACAACTTCAACATCCCGTTGCGGGGCCAGTGGAAGCTCGAAGTGAAGGCGCTGCTGTCCGACATCGACGAGGCGACGGTCAGCGCCACGATTCCAGTCAAGTAGGGGCCGCTGGAGGAACCGGTCAGCCGGCGGCCGCCACCCGCAGCGCCCGGTACAGCAGTTGGGGGTCGCCGAGGCGGTGGCGCAGCTCCCGTTCCAGACCGGCGATGGGGTAGAGGTTCTGCGGAGCTCGGCTGTCCTTGTGGGGGGCGGAGGCGAAGGGCGGCAGAGCGGCGGTGACGACGTCGGCCAGCGCCGTAGCCCCGGGGACCGGGATCGTCGCCGAGCACTCGCCCCGGACCACGCCCGCCCACGGCGACCCGCGGGCGACGGCGAGGCGGAAGTACCACGAGAGGCGGCTCCAGTCGGTGCCGAGCCGGAACAGCGGGGTGCGTTCGCCGGGGCCGAGCCGGGCGATGACGGCGTTGAGCTCCGGCGGCAGGTAGGTCACGTGATGGGTCTTCACGTACCCGATGGCGCCGCTCAGGTGCTGGCGACCGCGCAGGGGGCCGTCGAGGACGACGAGATCGACGTCGCCCGCACCGACGGCCAGCGCCGCTGCTTCGATCTCCGCTTCCCCCATCCGTTCCTGGAGGGCGAGGGCGAGGCCCTCCGGCGACGCCGAGGCCGCCCGCCGGGCCGAGAAGTCGCCCACCGCGGTGGGGATCGCCTCGACCGCTTCATGGGCGCTGAACAGGCCGCGACGGACGATGAAGGGCCCGCACACCGCCGCGCCGTCGCAGCGGACGGCGCCGGCGGCGTAGGAGGCGCAGATGCCGTGGTGGGCGCCCCCGTCGTCGGCATCGATCCACACGTGGGCCTCGACCCGCCGGACTCCGTCGACGAAGACGAGGCGTTCCGCCGGTCGGGCGGCCTGGGGGCGGCGGGGCGTCCACTGCGCCGCCGGCACCTCGATGTCGACGTCGACCTGGGCCCGGGAGGCGTCGCCGGGATCGAGTTCGTTCGAGGTGCCGTAGGACGGGTCCCAGGGATCGACCGTGAACCTCATGCGAACCGCTTCTCCACCACGGAGGTGCCCCGCCCCTTGCTCACCTCGAAGCGGACCGGGACGCGCGACGCCAGCTCCCGGACATGGGTGACGACGCCGACCATGAGCCCGCTCTGGCCCAGGTTCTCGATCGTGGCCGCCACCACGTCGAGGGTGTCGGGGTCGAGGCTGCCGAACCCCTCGTCGAGGAAGATGGCGTCGAGGCGGGGCGCCCCCTCGGCGGCCAGGTTGCGGATCTGCTGCGACAGGGCCAGAGCCAGGGCCAGCGACGCCTGGAACGTCTCGCCGCCGGACAGGGTCCGCGCCGGTCGCCGCTCGTCGGCGTTGGCGTGGTCGATGACGACGAACTCCTTGTCGCCGACAGCGAGCGAGAACTGGCCTCCGGTGAGCTGGCGGAGGATCTCGGAGGCATCGACGGCGAGGAGGGCGAGGGCCTCGGCCACGAGCCATTCCGGGAACCGGTCGGCCTTGAGGAGCTTGCCCAGCAGCTCGGCGACCTCGGCGTCCTCCTCCAGGCCGCTTCTGGTCTCGCGGAGCTCGCCGGCCCGGGCGATTTCGGCCTCGATGCGGGACAGCGCCTCGGCCGCCTCCGCCGCCGCCCTGACGACGGCCGACAGGAGTCCGACGGGGTCGGCACCGGCTGCCACCGGGATCCCGACCCGCTCCAGCCCCGCTCCCAGGGCGGCCATCGTGCCGGCCCGGCCGGCGGCGTACCCGTCGGCCTCGGCCTCGGCGGCGGTGGCCGCCCCGGACTGGGCCGGAACCGATCGCTGCGCCCAATCGGCCAGCGCCTCCCAGTCGGTGAGGACGTCGACGAGGGCGCCGGGGGGCGGCTCGAGGGCGGCCACGGTGTCCCGCTGGGCGCTGAACCGGTTGCGGGCGACCCGCGCTTCCTCCTCGAGGCCCAGCAGCGCCGTCCGGGCCTTCGCCACCCGGCCCCGGGCCTGGTTCTCCTGCTCCTGCAGGCTCCGTACCTCCGCCTCGGCCCCGCCGACCCGGACGATCAGCGCGCCGAGGACGGCGGGGTCCGGGTGGCTCTCCACCTGGGCGGTCAGGTCCTTGTGGCGGTTGGTCAGGCCGTCGAGCTTCTCGACGGTGGCGGCCAGGACCTTGGCCGCCTCGTTGTGGTCCCGCTGGCTCTGGCGGCGGGCGGTCTCGGCGTCGGTGACGGCCCGTTCGGCCTCGGCCAGGGCGGTGACCGGCTCCCGGGCCGGGAGCTGTTCCACGACCTGTTCGCACACCGGGCACGGTTCGCCCACGGCCAGCCCCTCGGCCAGGGCGAGGGCCTGGTGCCGGCGGTGGAGCCCGTCCCGCGCCGCCAACGCGGTCTGGACGGCCGCTTCGGCGGCGTCGAGCTCGGCCTGGGTGCGGGCTTCGTCGGCGGTGGTCTCCCGGAGGCGGATCTCGGTCCCGGCCATCGTCGCCGCGCCCACGGCCAGGGCCTCGTGGGCGGCGTGAGCCGCCTGGAGGGCTCCCATTTCGGGGAGCGGCGCCCGTTCCTGCTCGGCGGCGTCCCGGCGGACGGCCAGTTCGGCCAGGGCCGTCTCCTCGTCCGTGAGCTTCGTCTGCGCCTGCCGGTGGCGCCCGGCGAACTCCCGCACCGCTTCGGGCACGGGGCTGGCGGCGCGGCGGCCGACCGCCGCCCGGGCCTGCACCGCCCGGTCCCGGGCCGCCTTCTCCTTCTCGGCCAGACCGGCGAGGACGGGCTGGGCCTCCTCCACCGCGAGGTGCAGGGCGTCGACGTTGCCTCGTCGGGCGCGGACCGTTTCCAGCGCCTCCGGGGTAGCCGAGGCGAACTGGGCCAGCTGGCCGTCGAGCAGGCCGATCTGGCTCCGGGCCTCGACGGCCCGGCGCCGGGCCGTGGCCCCCACTTCGGTGTACACGCCCAGATTGAGGAGGCGGAGCAACAGGTCGCGCCGCTCGTCGCCCTTCGCCCGGAGGAACCGGGCGAAGTCGCCCTGGGGGAGGGCGACGCAGCGGGTGAAGTCGTCGAAGCGCAGCCCGAGGAGGCGGACGACGGCGGCCGACATCTCCCGTTCCACGCCGGCCACCACCTCGGTGGCGTCACCACCGATGACCCGCTCGAGCCGGGCCTCCTTGGTGGACACGACGCCCTTGGCGCTCCGGCGCGCCACCCGGGTGGCGATGTAGCGGTCGCCGGCCAGCTCGAAGTCGAGCCGCACCTTGGCCTCCGACGCCCCGAGGCTGACGACATAGCGGATCAGGTTCTCGGACTCGTAGCGGGGAACGCTGCCGTACAGGGCGAAGCAGACGGCGTCGAGAATCGTCGACTTCCCCGACCCGGTCGGGCCGACGAGAGCGAAGAAGTCGACGTCGTCGAAGGTGAGCTCGGTCGGCGACCGGAAGGCCCCGAATCCGGACAGCTCCAGGCGGATCAGCCTCATGCGGATCGCCTCGGGGGAGGCAGGTGAGACTCCCCAGACTGCCTCGGGGGCGGCAGGTGAGACTCCCAAGACTGCCTCGGGGGAGGCAGGTGAGACTCCCAAGTCTCGTCGAGCAGGCTGGCGAAGAGCCGCGTCACCCGCTCGTCGTCCACCCCTTCGGCGCTCAGATAGGCGGCGAAGAGCTCGTGGGGCGTGAACCCCGTCCGGCTCGGAACGGCGTCGTCGGCGACGGCCGGGGCGGCGATCCGGACGTCGACGGCATTGGGCAGCAGCTCCCGGACGTCGTCGGCCAGCCCGGCCCGGGCCGGCACGGCGACGACGACCCGCAGCAGGGCGTCGCCGACGCCGCCGGCCTGGCTCCGCAGCTCGGCGAGGGTGCCCTCCAGCGTCTTCAGGCGCCGGACGTGGTCGAGGCGGACGGATCGCACCACCGCC